>NZ_JAUSKL010000122.1 GCF_030646925.1 Candidatus Binatus sp.
AGTCGAGAAGGAAATGATCGCGCGGACGCTCGAGTTCACCGGCGGCAACAAGACGCGGGCGGCCGATGTGCTTGGGGTGAGTGCGAAGACGCTGTACAACAAGCTCGAGCGTTTCAGCCAGCAGCAATCGCCTCAAAATACGTGAAGGCTCGTCCGAGCACCGCGTGTTCATTGGCGCCGAATCGAATCGGAAAAAAGTGAGCCAGCTCATCCGCAATCCGTGTACCGATTTCCGGAGTTGCAAACTTTACGCGCGTAGTCCGAGGAAAAACCACCGTATTTCCTAGTTTCTTAGTGGCACTTCTCTTGCTCCACCTTTAGTACGACTACGAATGCCTGAGCGTAGTAGCGATAAAATGGATCCCCGAAGACATGGTAATGAAGTTGCGCGGCAAGCGCGTAGGAACGCGGAATTTGTCCGCCAGGCGGAGCCAATAGTTCGGGTCGTATCCAAGGCTGCAACCGATCTTAACGATGTGCTGAATGCAGTCGCTCTTCGATCTGCGCTGCTTCGAGGGCGCCCCGCGGGATCCCGCACCGATAGTGATAGCTGGCGGCTGGCGGGACTTCTTGATCGCGCAACCGAGCTGGTCAGGGAACTACAAGCCTACTTGCATCACCTCGAATCGCACGCACCGAGTGACGTCGTCGATGATGATGCCGAGAATCGATTCCGACACCACTAATAATTGGACTTAAGGCTCTCGAAGGGAACCGCGAATAAAGCAATCGCGCCGAAAACGTTTCTGCAACCTGGTTTTGAACTCAACTAATCGTCAGTGGCGAGCATCGTCGTGTGAGCGAATCTACCTACCGGCTGCAGATAAACAAAGCATTCGATTTCGCGGCCGCGGCGAAGATAATTCCATATCTCGCCGAACTCGGCATTACTCAGCTCTATAGCTCGCCTTACTTTCAGGCTGCTCCTAACAGTACTCATGGCTACGACGTAGTAGATCACTCGCGCGCCAACGAGGAATGGGGCGGCGCGCGCGGACTGCAGCATCTATGTGAAACGCTGCAGCGGCATCAGATGGGCCAACTGCTGGATATCGTGCCCAATCACATGGCGATCATCGAGCGGGAAAATCCATGGTGGTGGGACGTGCTTAGGAATGGGCCGTCGAGTACCTATGCCTCATTTTTCGATGTCGATTGGGAGCCCCCAGAAAGCCGCCATCACAATTCTGTCCTGCTTCCCGTCCTGGGCGACCAGTATGGCCTGTTACTGGAAGCCGGCAAGCTCACGGTAGTACGCAATGGAGCCGCGTTCGTAGTTCGCTACGAGGATCGCGAGTTTCCGGTGGCGCCGCGGTCGATGCGCGAGATTCTCGGTCCGTCCGCCGCGCTATGCCACAGCGACGAACTGGCCTTTCTGGGTGATGCATACGCTGAGTTGCCAGCGCCGGGCTTCGGCGATCGGAATAGCATCGTGCGCCGCCAACGCGACATTCGAGTTCTCGATGCGCTGCTTAGCCAGATGCTGAGTCAGAATCCCGAGTTAGCGGCGGCTATCGACGACACCTTGTCGCGGATTACTAACGACCCGAGCCGACTGCATCAATTCCTCGAGGCTCAGAACTTCAGGCTTGCGTATTGGCGGATGGCCGCGAGCGATCTGGGTTATCGAAGGTTCTTCGATATCAACTCACTGGTCGGGCTGCGGATGGAGGAACCGCAGGTCTTTGCGGAGACTCACGCGCGCGTACTTGAGTGGGTATCGAAGGGATGGGTAAGCGGCCTACGCGTCGATCATCCCGACGGTTTGCGCGATCCGCTGGGATACTTTCATCGCCTAAGAGCCGCATGCGACAAGTGCTGGATCGTGGCGGAGAAGATACTTGCCGACGGCGAGCATCTTCGCGAAACCTGGCCGATCGATGGCGCCACTGGCTACGACTTTCTGAACCTTGCCGGCGGTTTGTTCGTTGACCCGGCAGGATTGGAACCGCTGACCGCTTTCTACCGCGAGTTTACCGGCGAATCATGCGACTACCAATCGGTAGTTCGGGCCAAGAAGCAACAAGCCATGCGCGACGCCTTGGGCAGCGATATCAATCGGCTCACCGCATTGCTGCTCGACGTATGCGAAAACGACCTACTACATCGCGACTACAGCCGCCACATGATGCATGAAGTGCTGCGGGCGACGCTCGCATGCTTGCGCGTCTATCGTACCTACGTCGGAGAATCGGGTGCAGTCGATCTGCGCGATGAGCGTAGTATTACCGCCGCGATCGAAGACGCTAAGGCGTATCGGCCGGATCTTGATCCGCTACTGTTCGATTTCCTGCGCGACGTCTTGACGCTCCGCGCGGATGGCGAGCGGGCGCGCGAGCTTTCGTTGCGCTTTCAGCAGACGTCGGCGGCAGTCATGGGCAAGGGCGTCGAGGATACTGCCTTCTACACCTTCAATCGGATGGTGGCGCTGAACGAAGTCGGCGGTGACCCCGACAAATTCGGCACCGGCGTCGAGGATTTCTGCGAGTGGTGCGAGCACATCCATCGCAACTGGCCCAAAACGATGCTCTCGACCACTACCCACGACACCAAGCGCAGCGAAGACGCGCGCGCAAGGATGTACCTAATCTCCGAGATTCCCGACCTTTGGCGGCGCGCGGTCTTGCGATGGTCGAAGATCAACGATGCGCATCGTAGCGATGGTTTGCCCGATCGAAATATCGAATACCATCTTTACCAGGTGATGGTTGGAACGTGGCCAATCGATAAGTCGCGACTGCTCGAGTACGCGCAAAAGGCAAGCCGCGAAGCGAGGACTCATACCTCATGGACCGATCCTGACGAGAAGTATGAATCCGCGCTGCAGAAGTTTGTCCAGGATATCTATCAGGATGATGAGTTTCTTGAGGCTTTAGATGAGTTCGTGAACCTGCTTATTGCTCCCGGTCGCGTGAACTCGCTCGCACTTACTTTGATCAAGCTAACTGCGCCTGGCATCCCCGATTTCTACCAGGGCACCGAAGTGTGGAATCACACCCTGGTCGATCCGGACAATCGCCGGCCGGTTGACTTTGAAACAAGATGCGACCTGCTCGCGGAGACGCGCCATTCGATCACTCCAGAACAAATCATGGCAAGGATGGACGAAGGGATGCCTAAGCTATGGCTGGTCAAGCAGGGGCTTTGGCTCCGCAAGCAGCATCCTGCATGGTTTGGTTCTCAAAGTGAGATGGCGCAGCTACCGGTACGCGGCCGGCTGGCCGGCAACGTCATCGCCTATGCTCGAGGCGGCGCTGTTATAGGAGTTGCACCAAGGTTGATGATGCGCCAATGCGGCAACTGGCGCGAAACCGAAGTCGAGTTGCCACCCGGCAGGTGGACCAATCGCTTGACCGGTGACGTTATCGACGGCGGTCCGACGACGGTCGTGGATCTTCTGCAGCGATTTCCCGTCGGCCTGTTATCAAGATCGTGATACCGGCCCTTTTTTCGCCCTCGATCCGGGTCAAGCGGGCTCTTGCGCAAGGCTTGGGTACCAATAATTATATAGTCGGTCCGGGCGGCCGCGCGAGCACGCGCGAGCCGAGGCAATGCGGCGAACGCTGAGGTAGGTTCAGTTATTGCGCTACGCGCAGGACTTAGCTGATTTCTCGATTCTGCGCTTCGCGATGGTCTCGCGGGAGCAGGGATCGTCTATACTGGAGGTATCTATGCCAGCTCGATCAATATCCACTGCCAGTATCACCTTCGGCCTTGTGTCTATTCCGGTGCGCCTGTTTCCTGCCACGAGTCCAAAGAGCGTGAGATTCAACCTGCTTCACGCCAAGGACAACAGCCGGATCCAGGAAAAGATCTTCTGCCAGGCAGAAGAGAAGATGATCGATCGAAGCGAGTTGGTCCGCGGATACGAAATCGAGAAGGGCCGCTATGTAACTTTTGCGGACGAGGAGTTGAAAAAGCTCGAGGCGCAAACCGATCATGCGATCGAAATCAACGAGTTCATACCGGTGACCGAAGTCGATCCGATTCGCTTCGAGAATTCCTATCTGCTCGGCTGCGAACCGACCTCAGCCAAGGCCTACCACCTGTTGATGTCGGCGATGCTGAAGGAGAAGCGGGTTGCTATCGCAAAATTTACGATGCGGGGCAAAGAGCGCCTCGTATTGGTTCGTCCGTACGAGGACGGCCTGATGCTGCATACGATGTACTACAACGACGAGATCAGGACCTTCGGCGAAATCGATCACGGCGCCAGGGCTCAAGTCGCGGACTCGGAACTGGGGCTCGCACAGCGCCTGATCGCCGACCTCACCAAAAAGAAGTTCGATGCGGAGCAATACTTCGATGCGGAGCAATACAAGGACAACTATCGTGAACGAGTCATCGAACTTGCCGAGCAGAAGATGGCTGGGCACGAAATTACCGAGGCCGCGCCCGAAGTCCGCCGCGCCAACGTTATCGATCTGATGAGCGCTCTCAAGGCATCGTTGAAGAAGCGCGGCGTCGAGGTCGGGTCGGAACGCGAGAGCGAAGAGGCCGCGGAGGAAGCTGAGCCCGCCAAGGCGCGCGCTCACGCCTCGAAAGGATCGCGGGCGCCGCGGGTGCGCCGCCAGGCCCGGTAAGATCGCAGCGCGCAAAAAGGATCCTTGATGCGGCCCGACTAGGCGCCCTTGGCAACGCGCGATGCCGCTCGAGAAATATCGCAGCAAGAGAAACGCCGATCGCACGCCTGAACCTTTCGGCACCGCGCCGCCGGCGTCCGGTCCCGCCGGCAGCGGCGTGTTCGTCGTTCAAAAGCATGCGGCGCGCCGCCTCCACTATGATTTCCGCCTCGAGATGGAAGGCGTGTTGCGCTCGTGGGCAGTGCCGAAAGGACCGTCGCTGGATCCGGCGAATAAGCACTTAGCGGTTGCGGTCGAAGATCATCCGCTGGAATACGGCGATTTCGAAGGCGTCATCCCCGAGGGTAACTACGGCGCCGGCGCGGTGATCGTCTGGGATCGCGGCATCTATACGGTGCTCGATCCGCCGGAAGGGAGCCCGGGCGACGCCGTGCGCAAAGGCAAGCTCGATATTCGCTTGCACGGCTTCAAACTGAACGGCGCATACACCTTGGTGCGGACCGGTGGCCGGCCTGGCGCCGCGGCGAAGGACAAGGCCAGTTGGCTGCTTATCAAGAAGCGCGATGAGTTTGCGAAGTCCGAAGACGTCCTCGAGATGCATCCGCGGTCGGTGTTATCGGGCTTGACGGTCGAGGAAATGCGTGACGCGCCGGCGGCCGGTGTCCGCGTCGCGGCTAAGCTCGCACGCCGCGAACTTCCAGAACTGACCGGACGGCTTAAACGCGCCGACTTTCCGTTGATGCTTGCCCGGACCGCCGACAATCCTTTCGACGGCGATAGTTGGCTCTTCGAATTGAAGTACGACGGAGTTCGCGTCGTCGCGATTCGCGACGGCTCCGCGGTGCAGTTGTACGCGCGGAGCGGCGCCGAAGTAACCGCGCGCTATCCCGAGGTCGCGCTCGCATTCAACGCGCTGCCATACGATCGCTTCGTGATGGACGGCGAGATCGTTGCGCTGGACGAATCCGGCCGGCCGAGCTTTCAGCTTTTGCAGCGCAGGATGCACGTGCAGGACACGCGGCAGATCGCGCGCCTCAGCTTCGCCTTGCCCGCCTGCGATTTCGTGTTCGACCTGCTTGCCTTCGATCGATTCGATTTGCGCCCGCTGCCGCTTGAAGATCGAAAGAAGCTGCTGCGTGAACTGGTTCGCGGCGAAGGACCGGTTCGCTTTTGCGACTACGTGCTCACGCGCGGCGTCGATTTCTACCAGGCGGTGGCGGAGCAATCGCTCGAAGGCATCATCGCCAAGCGCCGGGATTCACCTTATCGAGCTACTCGTTCGGAGGCGTGGCTGAAAATCAAATGTCCGCTGACGCGACGCTTCGTGGTCGGCGGCTACACCGATCCCGGCGGCACTCGCACGCATTTCGGCGCGCTACTACTTGGTCAATACGAGAGCGACGGCGCGCTCCGCTACACTGACAAGGTCGGCACCGGCTTTAATCGCGATCGGTTGAGAAAGATCTACGCGATGCTTCAACAACGCGAGCGAGCGACCTCTCCCTTTCGCAAAGCGAAGCGCGACGAGCCTGCTATCGCGCGCGCCGGTATCCATTTTGTCGAACCTGAGCTGGTGGCCGAAGTACGATTCACCGAATGGACCGATAGTGGCGGCGTCCGACAACCGAGTTTTCTTGGACTCGCCGGCGATGCCGACCCGCGTCAATGCACCTATGACGGCCCGCAAGGATCCGACAGCCGGGCTGAGCCGGTCGTGGATGAAAATCTCGGCAAACGCGGGAGCGCTATTCAGGAAGCAGCTAGCGGCGCCGCGAAGGTCGAACCTAACACCGCGACAGTTACTCATCCTGAAAAAGTGTTCTGGCCGCGCGAGGGCTATACCAAGGGAGACCTCGTAGCGTACTATCGCGCGATTTCGAAATGGATGCTGCCTTACTTGAAAGATCGACCGGTCATGCTGACCCGCTATCCTGATGGCATCGGCGGCAAGATGTTCTATCAGAAGGACGCGCCTGCGTTTGCTCCACCCTGGCTCCGCACTGAGAACATTTACTCCGAGGATTCGCAACGCGAGATCGCTTACTTCATAATCGATAGCGAGGAAGCGCTGGCCTACGTGGCAAATCTCGCCGCGGTGACCATACACGTCTGGTCGTCGCGTATCGTTCACCTGGAACGTCCCGACTGGCTTCTCTTCGATATCGATCCCAAAGGGTCAACAACTCGAATTGCGGTCGAAGTTGCGCTTGAGGTTGCTAGCGTCCTGCGCGAGATCGGTCTCGAACCCTGCTTGAAGACATCAGGGCAGATGGGCCTGCACGTGGTAGTCGGATTGAAGCCCAAATACACCTACGAACAAGCGCGGATGTTTTCCGAGTTGGTTTCAGGCGTGGTAGTAAGGCGAATCCCGAAGCTGGCCACCATTAATCGCAATCCGCGGACGCGCGAAGGCCGCGTTTATATCGACTATCTGCAACTTGGTCACGGTAAGACGATCGCGGGACCTTATTCGGTGCGGCCGGTAGACGGCGCTCCCGTATCGGCGCCTATGAAATGGAATGAGCTAAAGCTGGACCTCGATCCGGTGAAGTTCAACATCAAGACGATGCCGGCGCGGATGGCGCAACTCGGAATAGATCCCTTTCTCGACGTGCTTGAGCGGCCAACCAGCCTGGAAGAATCGATGCCTCGTCTCGAGGAATTAATCGCGGGTGAGCACACGCCTAGCTCAACCGCAAGCCGCTAGCGCCTGATCTTGGTTATCGATTGCGCACGGGAAGAGGCAACGGACCGACGGCGCGCGATCCTTTCGGGAAGACATCCTTCATCCTGATGAGTGTGCGCACGAGACTTAGCAACTCGGCGCGAGCGGCATCGGATGGCTGACCGTCCGCGAAGTCCGTGGAAGTCAGATAGACGCTGGTGGGTGCGGTAAAGGCACCGAACCATGCGAGCACGTCGCGCAGATGCCAGTCGGCGCCGAGAAAGTGGTGATTGGTCGCACCCATCGCGACAATTCCGCACGGCTTGCCCATCAGCGATTCGACGGGCAGATGATCGAGCAAATTTTTGAGAGCGCCGGTAAAGGTGCCGCGATAAACCGGCGTCGCGAGCACTAACACGTCCGCAGCCAGCGCCTTCTCGACTATCTGAGCCGTGTCGTCATGATAGTCCGCAGGCGGTCGCCCGTCTGCGAACGCTATCTTGCAGTCGCCCAAATTTATCAGGCTCGCCTCGAGCGACGGATCAATAGCTCGACTCTCGTCGATCATTAGATTGAGCGCCTTAAAAAAGCGCCCGGGAGGCGTGACGCTGCCGAGAATCACCACCAGTTTCGTCGTCATAGCTACCGCCAGTTTCGATCTAAGTGAGTTCAGCTCTCCGCTGATGAAGGATGATCGCCGCGCCTGAGGACACGCTGATCGCGATTAGCGCATAGAGGAGCATGCCGACGAGCAGCGGCGCATTCGGCAAGGTGGCATAAGTCTTTGTCAGATAGAGCACCAGGTTCACGATCACGTACGCGGCGTACAAGTACGCTATCGGCAGTGCAAATTGCCGCATCGCGAAGATACCGAATGCGTAGGTTGCGAGAATTACTCCGAACACCGGTCCCGCGATCGCGTTGGCCATGCCTGAAAGCCGCGTGCCGAGAAAAACGAATCCCACTTCGGAACTCATTTTCAGCGGCTTCATGAAATTCGAGACGGCGAGCAGGGCAAACAGCACCGCGAAAATTGTTAGAATCGCACCGCGCTTCCTGTCCATGCACGACCTCCCTCGACCGATCGACATCGTAGTCGGCGACGCCGCAAAACGCATCATCGGTCGCGGTAGTCGCGGCGCTCGCGAGGACTTTCCTCGGCTCATCGCGAACGATACATCTCTCGGCATCGGAATCGATCGCAAAATTCTGCGCCTGCTGGCGGCGCTCGCACTGATGTTGTGTGGTTTGTCGGGTTGCGGACGGAGCGCGCCGCCTACGCAAAACAATCTGCTTTACAATGGCAACCTGGCGCGCGGCAGCGGCGACCGTCCCGCCGATTGGTACGCCATCACTTCAAAACGAGACCTGAGCGCGTTTTCGTGGACGCGATCGCCCGACGGCGCCAGCGCGCTCGAGCTTGCTCATTCCGGACCGAATTACTCGAGCTGGCATCAGCGCCTGATGCTTGCGCCGGGAACTTATCGCGTCAGCGCCGAGGCGCGCATCGAAGGCGCAACTTCCGGCGGCGGCGCGACAATCGCGGTCGAAGGCGTCGATGGATCTCAATTGACGTCGATTCCGCTGCATCGTTCGAGTGGGTGGGAACAGATTTCGATCGTGCTCAATGAAGATCGATGGGGAGCGACCACCGAGATCCTCTGCCAGCTCGGTGCGCCGACGAATCCCGACACTGGCCGCGCGTGGTTCCGCGATCTCAAAGTTATGCCAATCGTAAATCCAGGCAGCGAAGAATTGCTCGCCGCACAAGTGCATCCGGAGATCCCGTGGCGCGACGATGGCGGCCCGGCGCGCGCAGGCGGCGCGATTTGCGGGATCGCGCTGTATGGCTTGCTGGCGTGGGCGCTCGTAGCGATTTGGCGACCGCCGCTGGCGACCGGCCGCAACGCCGCGACGCTCGCGATCGCCGCGATGCTCGCGATCACCGCGGTCAAATTCGCCGCGCTGTTCCACTTTACCGGCTACTTCTGGGACATCTGGTCGAAGACGAATCGCGCCTTGCTCGCGGCGGAACTCGGCCCTTCGCGAATCTACGATCCCGGCCTGCCGATCGACGCTTATCCGCCGGGCTCGCTCTATGTCCTGTGGCTTTCCGGATCGATTGGCAGGATGCTCGAGCCCAGCGCCGATGGCTTTCGCATCATCGTCGAGACGCCGCCGCTGATTGCCGACTTCCTGATCGGGCTAACGCTCTACTTCGCGACGTGGCGCGACGGACGCACGCTCGCTGCGTTTATCGCGATGCTGATGTTCGCGCTGAATCCGGCGCTGATCTACGACACCACGGTGTGGGGTCAGAGCGATTCGATCGTCGCGCTGCCGATGATCGCCGCGACTGTGCTGATCCTCGCCGGCCGCTACCGCCTTGGATGGATTGCCGCGGCGATTGCGATTCTCGCCAAGCCGCAGGCGCTCGCGACGGTGCCGATACTCGGACTCTGGACGTTGTTCAGCGCGGGCATCGCGGA
Organism: Candidatus Binatus sp.; assembly: GCF_030646925.1. Lineage (NCBI taxonomy): Bacteria > Candidatus Binatota > Binatia (SeqCode) > Binatales (SeqCode) > Binataceae (SeqCode) > Binatus (SeqCode) > Binatus sp. (SeqCode). The sequence goes on from NZ_JAUSKL010000122.1 coordinate 9,738, forward strand.
AACTGCGGTATGCGTCGTTGCGTTCGGCGCAACCGTCGTGCTCGGAATCTTGCCGTTCCAGTTGGGGCATCCGTGGAACTGGACTCTCAACGTGTACCAGGACCTGAGCACGCGATACAGCGCGGCTTCGGTCGGCGCGTTTAATTTTCACGCGTTGCTCGGCGGGATCGAGGAGTCGGATACCGACTTGGTGTTCGGCGTATCGTATCGCACGCTGGGCTTTTCGCTGACGTTCGCGGTCTATGCGCTAACGGCGTGGATGATTTGGCGTGCGCGATCGGCGTCAGCGGCGATACTCGCGATCTTCGTCACACTGCTGGGGTTTTTTCTGTTCACGCCGCGGATGCACGAGCGGTATCTCTACTATCCGCTGGTGTTTATCACGTTGATTGCGCTCGAAAAGCGGTTTCTGACTTTGGTATTTGCGGCTTTGACCGGGACGCTTCTATTCAACCTCATCTACATGAAGCATCTGACCGACACCTCGACGTATTTTGCGGATGAACCGACCTGGCCGATTCTCACGGCGTCTGCGATCAATCTGGCGGTATTCGTCGCGGTCGCGGGCTACGCTTTTCTGCGGACGCGCGACGCAGCGGGGCAGGGCGGCGACTCGATCGATTTCACTCGAAGCGTCTGACATCCAGCTTGGGAAAATGCACCGTCCGCGGCATTGGCGGGGTGCTTCAAATGCCATCCTGAAGAAATTGCAGCATCAGCCGGTTCGCTCCGGCACGAACAAATGCGCCGCGGTGCGCCGGAGGCTAAGGCAAGATCGCTCAACCGAACCAGAAATAAACTGCCAAGCCGGGGTTTAATCAGCGCGTTGTCCGCTGATGATGAAACAATACATAAACAATCAGTGTTTTTATCGCGCTTTTTCGGGCATCTAAATCCTAGACGTTTACGTTTATGATATGGAGTATTTGAGAAATAGGACAATGGTCTTCTTTCCGCTAAGGCGGCGTGGTCCGGGTCGACCTCGTTCGCTGTAAGGTTGATGAATGGCTTTTTCGAAGAACGCGCGATGAACTCTTCGCGGTGACAGCCATCTGGATTCCAAATCTATGCTAAACGATTGATAAAACGGTTCAATGGCAGTTGCGTAGTGGCATGGACATATGCGCCGTGAGGCGCCGGAGGACAAGGCAAGATCGCTCAACCGAACCAGAAATAAATTGCCGAGCACCATAACCGAAAGGGCTTCTTGTCCGTGATTGAAATGACAGGGTCTAAACATAGTCAGGCCGTTGGTTATTTCATGAAGAATATCGGCTATATTCTAGACCTCCCTGTTTAGGATCCGTTGCGTAATAGTGTTTGCGTTCCCCGCCGACCCCATGTATCCTGATGAATTACGAGGTAGAACCGTGGAAGACAACAGCGTGAAGGACCTTACGAAATCCATGCGTGCGCTGCTTCTGGTGCAGCTCCAGGCGCAGATTGCGCCCGACGACAGGGAAAAACCCGAGGTGCTCCTATCCCGAGCCGGATTCGCGGCGCGCGAAATTGCGGAATTGCTGAGGAAGAGCCCGGCCGCAGTCGCGAAGGCGATTCAGCGGTCCGAGAGGGGGGAGTAGCGAACAATGGCCACAGGCGGACCCGCCACGATTGACGACCTGTTGAAACAGGCGAAGACGACAAACCGTCTTCTTGCGGCGCAACTAAAGGCCCAAATGAGCCAGATGGACCTCATTGCCCTCTTAGACGACTCCGGCCTGACGGCTCGGGAGATCGGCGAGATTCTCGGCACATCACCCGCGACAGTGGCTGTGACCCAACAGCGCCTGAGAAAGAAGAAGATGAAAAAATCGGAGGAGTAGTCGCCTATGCCAAAGAACTTCGATTCCGGGGAGCGTGTCGTCGAACTGCTGCGGGCGCTGATTATCGTGCAGCTTGGGTTGGCCGGAGTTGGTCAGGCGCAGATTCGGAAAATTGTCGGGGGCTCCATGAATGACATTAATGCGATCGTTAAGTTACTTCGCTCGGGGCGCCGCGGGCAGGTGAAAGAATGAGTACTCCTACTGAAGAGCGGAGAACCGCGGAATTGCTCAATCGAAACGACTCAGGACTTATTCATCTTTCTAGGAAATGAACATCATGGAGAACAACGGCAATTCGCTCGCGGATGAACTGCGGGCCGTGAAAATGCTTCTCATTCTTCAGGCGCTGGCTTTGGGCTGTCAGCAAAAGCACATCGCGGCCGCGCTCGGCGTCAGCGAAGCAACGTTGAGCCGGATGCTCCCGAAAGGCTTCGGCAAGGAAATCGCCAAAATTGCCGACCGTCGTCTTGGCGCGGAGGCCACATAGTCATGACCGAAGAACAGGCCGCCGCCATCCTCAAGGAGCTCGAGATGTTGCGGAAGCTGAAACTGCTTGAACTTCTCGACAACGGTTATTCGCAAGGGCAGCTCGCAAAGCTTTTAGGCGTGAGTCAGCCGACTATCAGCCGCATGGTTCCAAACGTTTCCTTGAAGAAGGCGCGATGACGGCCAAAACTTCAGTGGTCAATTGGGCCGGCGACTACGAAGAAACCTGCATCCAGCTAGGCAAGCATCTCGGGAAAAATAAAATCCGCCGAATGCTGTTCGGCGCCATCTATGGTCGTGGCTCCAAGCCGCGTTCCAAGAAGCAGTTGATGGCCGAGGTCGGCCTTAAGGCCAGCCACGCTCAGCAGGCGCAGAACCAACTCGACCACCTTTGGCGCTATGGGCTAATTGAGCGAAATGAGAACGAGGGGGCGGTGGCTGACGGCAGCTGCTATGTCTACAGCAAGGAGCCAAACGTTGGCGCGCACCGCAAGAAGATCGTCCAACACGCCGACAAGCCTGCTCTCGCGAAAAAGACGCCGACCAAGCGCAACCCGATGGTGCGTGGCATGACGGTCGTCGTCAAACCCGTCGTCAGGCGAAGCACGCTGAAAAAAAACAAGCACCTCGACGTGCTTTACCTTATGGCCAACCCAATCAGGAAGCACAGCCTGCGCGTGGACGCCGAGGTGAGAAAAGTCTGTGAGGAGATCCGCCGTTCGCAATATCGCGACAACATCACGCTTCACCAATCGCCTGCGGCCGACCTCACCACCATTATTCGCGGCCTCAACGATCATCGGCCTGGCATTGTGCACTTCTCGGGTCACGGTAATGCCGACGGCTTGGCGACCGACGACGGCGGCGTTAAGCGCACGAAAACTCAATTCGTCACGTTTGATCTTCTCGGCAAAGCCCTTGCTGCGACTGACGACCCTCCGAAAGTCGTCGTCTTAAACGCCTGCCGAAGCGCCGGAGCGCGCGGAGCGCTCTTCGGTACGGCGAAGGCCATCATCGCCATGCAAGACTCCATCGGCGACGCTGCCGCGGTAGCTTTTGCCACGATGTTCTATGGTGGCATTGCCAGCGGCCAGTCGTTGCAGTCAGCCTTCGAACAAGGTTGCGTCGCAGTGGAATCTGTTTCTCTACGAGAAGCGGCAACGCCAAAGCTGATTACTGCAAATGGCGTCGATGCGAAGAAACTCAAGCTGGCGTAACTCATATGAGCGGTTATCGCGCCGGACGCGGCTTCGCCAAGACGCAGCACCATCACTGTTCCCCTGACTTCCGGCTGTAACTCGATCCGCGCGCGCCCTACTGAACGCACCAATAACGCTTTATTGCGCCCGCGCGACGACGCAGGGCAGGGCACCGAGTAATCGATTTCAATCGACGCGTCTGACGTCCAACTCTTGAAGAACGGAGTCGGAAGAGGTCATTGGCAGAGCGCGCAGATTTAGACAGCCTCGCGTTTCGGCTCGATCTCCGGAAAGAATGCTCCGGCTGGCAGATGAAAGCGTCGCGATAGTGCCTGGACCTGCCGTACGTTGAGTTCGCGCTTTCCGCGCAGGATTTCAGAGACCACCCCCTGGCTGCCGATTTCGGGCAGATCTCCCTGCGACAGGCCGTGCTGCTCCATCAGGAATTTGAGCAGTTCGACGCCCGAAGCATCGGGAATCTGATGGTGTTCCTCGTCGTAGGCCTCGATCAGTACGCTCAGGGTATCGATGAAGCGGTAGCGGGGATCCTTGGGGTTGTCGCCGACCTCGTCGACCAATTCGTTGAGCTGCGCGACTGCCGCGTCGTATTCGCGCCCGTTGCGGATGGCGAGCAGGGGAGCGTACTTCTCGGGATTCCTGAGGGTCTGAGTGATCGTTCGACTCTTCATTTTTTCCAGTCGCCTTTGTCGTATTGCGCATGAGTTAGGACGTGCCGGATGAACAGTTTTTGCGTATTGAAATGGATCGCGGCAATGAGCCGGTACTTGTTGCCGCCAATATCGAACACGTAAAAACCTTTCCTGCCGGCACTCACATAGTCGACGCTTTTGAATGTCTGTTTCAGTTCCGCGAGATTTTTGAAACTGCCTCTTCTCGCGGCCTTGAACCAGGTTTTCAGCGGGGCTTCGGCGCCAGCGTGAACCTTCCAAAACTCCGTCAACGCCTTCCGCGAGATTACGTGCACGAACGAAGACTATCTCATTTCGCGATACATATCAACTCAATATGAGATGGCGCAGGCCAGCAAAGCACGCGGGGCCTCGCCAGGCCTCGATTCTATCCCCTACCCTAGAGAGATCGCGATCCCCGTTCGCAGCGCAGGATGGCAGGGCCGACGTCCAGCTTGGTAAGATAGACGCCGTCCGCAAGACACTTCAAATACCTTGCCGAAGAAATTGCAGCATCAGCCGATTGACGTGATCGGGTTTCTCCTGATGCACGAAATGGCCGGCGCCCGGCACCACGTCGATCTTCAATCCGCGCGGAAACAACGCTTCCATCCCGCTAAGAAGTTCCGCCCCGATGCATCCATCGTCGCGCCCATGGAACATCAGCGTCGGCACCTCGATCGGCGCGGCCATCGCAGTTGCGAGCGCGCTCGGTTGCGCCGGAATCTTCAGCACCGGGCCGAGCGTCGCGCGATAGTAGCCGAGCGCCGCCTCGAGGGTGCCCTTGGCGCGGAAGCATCGCTTGAGCGCTTCCATTTCCGGCTGCGTCCAGTTCCAGCCGGGCGACCAATCGCGCCACATCTTTTCGAGGAAAGCAAAATCGTTGAGGCTGACCGCGGTCTCCGCGATCGCAGTCTGGAAAAAGAACATGTACCAAGAGCGCCTTTGCTGCGCGTAATTAGTCACCAGCGCCTGGAAAAAACTGGTTCCGTAGGGAACAGCGGCGGTAATTAGTTTCTGCACGACATTCGGCGCCCGTGCCGCCGCGCCATAGGCTGCGACCGCACCCCAGTCGTGCCCGAACAGGACCGCCTCCTGATAGCCGAGCGCTTCGATCAGAGCGAGCGCGTCTTCCGACAACACCGGCGAATCGTAGCGGCCGTCGGGCGCAGGCTCGGTCGGCGCATAGCCGCGCATGAACGGCGCGACGGCATGATAACCCGCGTCGGCGAGCGCCGGCATCTGATTGCGAAAGGAGTGCGCCGTGTCAGGAAACCCGTGCAGGCATAGCACCAACGGCCCTTCGCCGATCTCGAGCACGGTGAAGTTCAGCTTCGACGCTCGCACCACTCGCTCGTTCATTTGTGCCGCCATGCTGCCTCTCTTTTATAACACTTTTCCGCTTGGCTATTTCGCGCGAAGTGTCGGCTCGCGGAAGAATCTCGCGCCTAGATATGCCGTCTTGCCGACCTCATAGCCCGGCCCTGCGTATCTCGCGATGCTAGAATCCATTCGTCAATCAGTCGCGCTCGAACCGCTTATTCGCCTTTTGCGGCCAGGCCTCGCGATATAGCGGATCGATGCACCATCCTGTATTGTCAGTGGCCTCGACGGCAAGCACATTTGCCCTCCCGCTTTCGGTTCGAAGGCCCCAAGTGAAAATGTGCGGATGCCGGCCGCCCGGATGTTCATGGGCAATCGGGCTGCCGAAGCCTCGCTCAGCGCGCAAGCAATCAGGCGTGCGCGAGAGTTCAGGCCGAGAACGGAACAGTGGAGCGACGAATGGCGATTACGAACACCAACACCCGCGCGATTTTCTCACCGACCTATCGGCCGTGGGAGCAGCGCTGGTACGCAGCATCGGGACCGGACATCGGAGTGTTCGCCTGGATAATGTTGATCCACGCGACGGCGCTGGCCGGCCTGGTGATGTTTCCTCTGCCCGGATGGCCGCTCTTTTTCGGCGCGCTGGCGCTCGCGTTCGTCGGCGGACTCGGCACTACGGTCGCCTATCATCGTGCGATCGCGCATCGCAGCGTCACGCTGAATCCATGGGCGCGCGGCGTGCTCACGTTCGTCGCGATGTTCAACGGTTCGGGTGCGCCAGCGTCGTGGGCGTCGCGCCATCGCCAGCATCATGCACAGGCGGATACTGCCGACGACGTCTCGAGTCCGATCTTCGGCGGCTTCTGGTGGGCGCATCTCCGATGGCTCTGGCAAACCGGGCCCTCGCCGATGGATCGCTACGGCCGCGATCTCAAGGCCCCGACGTACATCATCTGGCGTTATTTCCAGATTCCGATTCTGACGCTCTCGTATCTCGGCCCGCTGTATTTCGGCCTCGCGGCGTTTTTCTGGCTCGGCGCGATTCGGCTCTGCTTCGCGCTTCATGCGCAATGCTTCGTCAACAGCGTCTGCCACACCGAACCTGGAATCGTGCCGGGTGAGGATTCGAGCCGCAACGTGAGATGGCTCGCTGTGATGCATATGCTGCAGGGCGAGAATTGGCATCGCAACCATCATTCGCGGCCCGGATGGGCGCGGCTCGGGTGGAACTGGCGCCAGCCCGACGTTGGCTACGTTGTCATCCTTGCGCTCGAGCAACTCGGCCTCGCGTACGACGTTCGCGATGGCCGGCCGCGTGCGAACCTGAAGGCGCGCGATCCGCGCGAGATCGCCGGCGATCAGGACGCGCTCGATCCGGCCGCGTAAGCGCTCGCGCCGAATCGTCCGGGAGCTAAAGCTTCTTTGCGACGATCAGAACTGCCACCAGCAACGCCGGCTCGATGCCCGGGTTGGTCTACGCGTGATTGGTGCCGCGCTGCACCACCACGTCAAACGCCTTCAGTTTCAACGCCCAATGAACGCATTGGAGTGATTGGGCCGCTTCGTCCGCACCTTGAAAACCCGCAGTCCTGGAGAGCGTAACAGTGGATGTTGCAAACGGTGGTCGCGGGGGGCGAGACTGGTTCGGTTCCGCTTGGCTGAATCATTCTCGGGGGTCATCGTTTGGCTCCGGCTCAAATCGACCGCGCGCCAGCTCATTCGCTCGTTGGGCGCGAGCGAGAAGCCGCGCTATTGATCGCGGGCCTCGACGACGCGATCGCCGGGCGCGGCCGACTGTTCCTGATCTCGGGCGAGCCGGGAATCGGCAAGACATGGCTGGCCGATGAGGTTGCGAGGCACGGCGATGCCCGCGGGATGCGGGTGGCATGGGGCCGATGTTGGGAGGGCGGCGGTGCACCCTCATACTGGCCGTGGGTGCAAGTGCTGCGCTCACTTGTCGTTCATCCGGATCGGACGCGGGCGCGGCCGCCGCTTGTCACGCCGGAGATTGGTCAGCTAATCCCCGAACTGTCATCTGAAACGAATAGACCGACTCCGTCGGATCCAGATCAGGCGCGCTTTCGGCTCTTCGATGGCGTCGCCACGATGCTAAGGGACGCGGCACGATCGCAGCCGCTGGTTCTCATTTTTGACGATTTGCACGAAGCCGATCAGACCTCGCTCGAGATGCTCAAGTTTGTAGCGCGCGGATTGCGCGACTCTCAAATCATGGTCATCGGCACTTTCCGCGATGTCGAAGTACGGCGTTCGCAGATGCTTTCGGAGGCCATCGCCGAGATTGCCCGTGAGGGCGATCAAATTGTGCTGACGGGACTGACCGAGCGCGAAGTTGCGCAGATGGTTGAAGAACGGGCTGTGCTCACGCCGACCTCGAGTTTTACCGCGGACCTGCATCGGGCGACGGCGGGCAATCCTCTATTTATCGATGGCGTGGTGCGCGTGCTGATGGCCGAAGGCAAGCTTGGCCAGGCGACGCGGCTCGATCTGAGCGGCTTCAAGCTGCCAGAAGGCGATTACGTAGAGACCGCCCGCCTGTCCGCTCGGCTCAGCGGTCACGGAGTTCTCTCATGCTCGGCGCGGGCAGCCCGAACGCTCGCGCCGACGAGCCGATCGTCGGTCTGTGGCAGGCGACGTGGACCGACGTGGATACCAATGCCGTCGTCGCCAACCTCTGGGACGTCTGGCACAGCGATCGCACCGAGACTCAAAATGACAGCGGACCGGTGCTCGCCGGGTTCGTGTGTCAGGGCGTCTGGATCCCTATGGGCCAGCGTACCTATGGACTATCGCACCCCTTCTTCTCGTACACTGGGGCGGACGGGCATCTGGACACGACCAGCAGCTCCGTGGTTTACGAAAAAGTGACCGTGTCCAAGGACCGCAAAAGCTTCGCCGGGAATGGGATCATAAAGGTGGTATCGGGCATCAACCCGTTTGATCCTGGCGCCACTTTGCTCTTCTCGGAGAATATTAAAATTGCCGCAACTCGCGTGACGGTCGATCCCAGCCAGCTTCCTTGACTTTGACCGCGTCAGTGGCAGGGGCGGCCGGATCTAATGTCCGGCCGTTCCAACCCCAGCGTGCGTCTTTAGAGTCACGGACTTGTGTCCGAGAGACCGATCTCGCCGCGTAATCGCTCGCGCCGATCGCGCACCCTGCTAGAGCTTTTTGGCGTCGATCAGAACCCCCGCCAGCAGCGCCGGCTTGGTGCCCGGATTAGTCCAAGCGTGATTGGTGCCGCGCTGCACTACCACGTCAAACGGCTTTAACTTCACGTTCTCGCGGTCGAGGATCAAGGTGACTTCGCCATCGAGCACGATTATGTAGTCCACCGTCTTCGTCGTATGCATCCCCGGATGGCGCGACGTATCGACGCGAGCGTCCTTCCCGCCGATCGCTTTGAAGGTTGCCGCAAATTCCTTTTCCATTTCCGCGGCGGACACTCCTTGCTGCTCGGGAGCGATCGTAAAAAAACGAATCACGCTGCCGCGCTTCGGCGGTTCGAGCCGCAGCTTGCGCTTGGATGAATCCTTTTTTCCGGAGTTGTCCGCCGGCGATCCATCGGTAATCCAGACTTCGCCCAACCCGGCGAGGCCGCGTTCGACGATCGTTCCGGGCGGTCCATCGATCAGAACCATCGATTTGCCACCCTTGTCGTGACCGGTCACTACGCGCCGCATTTTTTCGAGCATCTGTTTTCCTCCGTGTTAGGCGTCACGTGCACGCGCGTTACCAGAAAAAAAGGCGGCCACGTCGGGCCGCCCAATCGCAATCGAGAATTAAAAACCTTCAGTCCGGGACCTTCGCGGCGAGGTTCAACAACTCCTGCAACGTCTGATTGAACCGGTAGAATTTGTCTTCACGCAATTGATCGGTTGATTCGAGCCAGAGTTCCTCGCCCACCAGCGCGAGCGAACTCAGCGTATGCCGCAGATCCGGACGCCCATTCTCGATAATTTCCCCCAGCATCCGATCCCAAATCTCGCGCTTGCCGCAGATGACGAAATCAGGATCGAACTCATTGAGATCGGCTACCGGTTTCACCTCGCTAAGCTGATAGCCGTCGATCGTCAGCCCCACGATCCGATCGCCGCCGTTCGAGACGTTGTCCGGAATGATGCGGACTGCGAAACGCGTCTCCGCGTAACCCAACCGCCGGAAATGTTCACCCTCGGCCCGCATCAACTGGCCGAGGGTCTCGAACCATCGTGCTTCCGGAAACGACGGCATCAGGCAGCGACGGCCACGTCGACGAGTTTGCTGAAGTCAGTCGGCAGGATGCATCGCGGACGCCGGTCGAGTCCGGCGGAATCGCATCGCTGCAGATACTCGTGCACGATTCGCCGCCACAACTGCCCCTGCATTTCCATGCCCTTGTCGAAGTTCTTGATTCCGCCGCCCATCAGGATTGCCATCGGCTCGACTGCTTCCGGCACGCTGAATGTCTCGAGCAAAATCCGCTCGGCGTCATCGAGTTGCTGGTGAACTTCCTCCGCGACCGCAGGATTCGCCTTCAATTGCGCCCGCAGATGCATCGCGCCGTAACCAACGTGGCGCGATTCGTCCTGCATGCAGCGGCGGAAGATTTCCTGATCGACCCGGCTGGGCGCGATGAATTCGCCCTGGCGGAACAATGTCAGCACGAAGCCTTCACCCAGCAGATGGAGCCGGGCGGTCTGCGCCGAAAAACTCGGCGCGTCGAAGATCTTCTTGAGCGATAGTTCGCTAAGCGCGCTGGCCTTGCCGAGTCCGCCGCCGTTGGCGAGCGCGCGCTTGCGGAACACGTCCATGTGCCGCGCTTCGTCCATCGCCTGCGTGGCCAGAAACATCTTCACTTCGAAAAAATCGTGATTCATTTTGCTCATCCATCGCGTGGGCGCGTCCGCCGCGATGAATTCGACTTCGGTCAGGAAGGTGCATAGCTGGCACATCGCCCGTTCGAGATCGTCGGGCAGCGGCTTGAGCTCCGTCCACGGAATGTCGCGCGCCGAACTCCACTGCCGGCCTACGGCTTCTTCGTAAAGCTCGGAAACGTTGTCCGCCCAGCACTCGGCCTTATCATTGATGGTGAAACCGAGCGACGGCAGCTCCTCGACGATCCTTGCGCCACGCGGCGCCATCGAGCGATGCTCTCCGCCATGCTCCGGCACCACGCCGTAGCTGCCGATCTCAATGTCCTTCAGGCGCAGTCCGAGGTTGCCCGGCTTGGCCCGCACGCCCCATTCCCCCATCTGATTCATCCACTCCAAGTCCGGCGTGCCACTGTCGTAGAGCTTTTTCAGATAGACCGACGGTTGAAGCTTTACCCTGGCTTCTGAACCGACTCGCTCCTCGTCTTTTATGTGCACCTGTGACATCTTCGCCTCCTCGGGCTGCGAGCTTTGTTTTGACGTTCATCGCACGGCCGATCCGCGGCCTGAATATTCCCATCCAACGGACTATCAGAAGCCTTTCCAAATTGTCAATCCGCGAGGGCGCGCGGCTCGCCCCGAGGCACGAATCATACGCGCAGATTTACATCGAACAGCGACGATGCTCTGTTGGCCGAATCAAGCACGCGCCGGTTGCTAGACTCCAGTTTAATTGCGGAGGTCGTCGCGCGATGTCGATTATTTCAGAATTCAAGGAATTCGCGATCAAGGGCAACGTCGTCAATCTGGCTGTGGGCTTCGTGGTCGGCGCCGCGTTCGGAAAAATCGTGACGTCGTTTACCAACGACATCCTGATGCCGCCGATCGGGCTCGCGCTCGGCGCCGTCGATTTCTCGAATCTGTTCGTCAATCTCTCGTCCAGGCACTACGATACCATCGCGCAGGCCAAAGCCGCAGGCGCGCCGACGCTGAACTACGGGATGTTCCTCAATTCGATCGTGGACTTCCTGATCATCGCGTTCGCGGTATTCCTGATCGTGAAATGGACCAACATCCTGACCCGCGCGAATCGTCCCAAGCCGCCGGAAACCAAGAGCTGCCCATACTGCATGACGATGATTCCGATCGGCGCGACGCGATGCCCTCATTGTACGTCGGACCTGAAGGCCGCGTGATCTAGTCGCCGGCGCTCGCGACGTCAGCGATCGCCTCAGTGGCGCGCCCGATAATCTCGTTCAGCAACTCGTCGCTGATCACCGTCGAAAGCGCGATCAGTCCGCGTGGCGCGACGAACAATCCGTGATTCAGCGCCGCCAGATGAAAGTTCGCGATCGCGCGGCCGTCCTCGCGCACGATCGTCGCGGCGGGCGGCTCCTTCAGGAAGAAAATGTTCATCAGCGAACCGACTTGGCGCACCGAGAATGGCAACTCGGCATGCCGCGCCGCCCGCGTCAGTTCATCGGCCAGGCGCTCCGCCTGCTGATTCATTGTGGCGATTCGATCCGACGTTAGTTCGCGCACCGATACCGCGCCTGCCGCGCAGCTCACCGGATTTCCGTTGAAGGTGCCCGAATGCCAAATCGAGCCGCGATTGCGCGGATCGAAACTCGACATCACCTCTTCGCTGCCGCCAATCGCCCCGACCGGAAATCCGCCGCCGATTATTTTCCCCATCATCGTGAGGTCGGGACGCACGTCGTAAATCTTCTGCGCGCCGCCCTCGTCCAGCCTCAGCGTGATCACTTCGTCCAGTACGAACAGCGCGCCCGCGCGATGCGCAGCTTCTGCAACCCGCCCGAGAAATCCCGCCTGCGGCTCGACCACGCCCGCCGAGCCGAGCACCGGCTCGAGGAACACCGCCGCGATCTCCGAGCCGCGTTCCGAAAGTAGCGCCTCGAACGCCGTCGCATCGCCGAAATCCGCAAGCATCGTGCGCTCGCCATCCTGCCCCGCGAGTCCGACTTCCAAGTCTTCGTACGATCCGTGATAACCGTAACGCGCCATCAGGATCAGCTTGCGCCCGGTGAGCCGCCGCGCGAGATGCGCCGCGAGCATCCCGGCCTCGGTGCCTGAATTGCAGAATCGCACGCGCTCCACCGACGCGATGCGCTCGCAGAGCAGCGTCGCCAGTTCGATCTGCGCCTCAGATCGCGCCGGCCACGCCGTGCCATTCGCGGCCGCCTTGTTCACCGCCTCAACGATCGGCGGATACGCGTTGCCATGCACCAGGCTCGTATAGTTGCCGAGCAAATCGATGTACCGGTTGCCATCGACGTCCCACAGGAACGGACCTTCGCCGCGCGCGAGCGTGAGCGGGTAGGGCCGATAGAACGCGGTCGTGCGGGTGTCGCCGCCGGGCATCACGCGCTCGGCCTGCTTGCCCAGTTCCGCCGACCTGGCGCTGGCGGCGCGATAACGTTCTTCAATGCTGTTCATCGTCTCCTCCCCGACCAACAGTAGCATTTAACGTCAAAATGACTCTAGGCATCAAAATTCACGCGCCCGCGGATAAGGATCCGGATGTCCCGGCAGAGTCGGATCGACGTCGAGCGGAAATGGATGGTCAGCTATCCGCATTTCTTCGGCGCGCTGGATGCTCGACTACTTGACTGCAGCGATCGCTTCCATCTCGACCATCAGGCCGTCCACTGCGAGCGCCGATACGCCGACCAGCGTCGATGCGGGCGGGTCGCCTTCGGGAAAAAGCGCGGCGCGCGCTTCACGCATCGCGCTATAGTCAGACTGTTTGTAGTTAACGATGTAAGTATTCGTTTTGACTATATCCTGTGGCGTGGCGCCCGCTGCGGCCAGCGCCGCTTTCAGGTTGGCGCCGGCCTGCAAAATCTGCGCCTTCAGATCGCCCGGCCCAACCAGTTTGCCTGCTTTATCTACTGCAACCTGCCCCGAGACGAATACCATCTTCGACGCGCCGCTGACGGTTACGACGTGCGTATATCCTCGCGGCGTCATCAGGGTATCGGGATTTATATACTTTTTTTCCATGTCGATTCTCCTTTCGCGCGACTGACTATTTGCGAATCAAGTGTTTTCCTTGCCGTACTTGAGCACTTGCACTTTTTCGACGGTGATCAACCCCGAACTCTTGCCCATCATTTCGTCCAGCACCGGCAGGAACGCATCGATTTTATCCTTGCCATCCACGACCTCGATTATGATCGGCAGATCTTCCGATAGCCGCAGAAGTTTCGCCGAATGAAGCTGGCTCGATTTGCCGAAGCCGAGCGGACCGCGGAGCACGGTCGCACCCGCGACGCCGACTTCGCGCGCCTTCATCACGATCGATTGATAAAGCGGCTTGCCGTCGAAGCGTTCGTTTTCGCCGATAAACACCCGGAGCAGGATCGCATCTTTCGGAATCTGCATCGCTTTACTCACTGACTGAGAGTTGCAGCCATCACATGGCCGAGCCACACAAAAATCAGGCACAGCGCGACGGATCCGGCGGCGTTCAGCGCGGCCGGTATCAACTCGCCGTCACGCAGCAGGTTGAGCGTCTCGAGCGAGAAGGTCGAAAAGGTCGTGTAGCCGCCGCATATTCCGACCATCACGAATTGGCGCGCCGGCGTGCCGACAATGAAGCGCGAGTCGGGTCCGGAAAACGTCGCGAAAAATCCAATCACGATCGAGCCGGTGACATTCACGAACATCGTGCCGTACGGAAACGCGCCGCCCGTCATCGCCGCGATCACGCCCTGCGCAAAATATCGCGCCATCCCGCCGAGCGCGCTGCCAATGCCGATCAGCAAATACGCGAGCACTCGAACCCTCCCGTCGTCAATCGTTCACGTTGATTCCGATCCGATGCTCGATCGCGCGCACGCGCCGGAATATTTCCGGCAGCCGCGTCAGCACCGCCGCGTATCTGCGAAATTTCCGCACGTCCACTGCCGGGATGCCCGACACGACCGAGTCGTCTTTCAAATCATTGTGGATGCCGGCCTTCGCCACCACCATCACGCGATCGCCGATCTTCACGTGATCAGCGCAGGCCGATTGTCCGCCAAACTGGCACCACTTGCCGATTTGCGTCGAGCCCGCAATCCCGACCTGTCCGGCGAATCGCGAGTACTCGCCGATTTCGCAGTTATGGCCGATATGCACCAGGTCATCGAGCTTCACTCCGCGATGCAAAATCGTCGCGCCCATCGTCGCCCGATCGACCGTCGAGTTGGCGCCGATCTCGACGTCGTCCTCGATTATCACGCTGCCAATTTGCGGAATCTTGATCAGGTCGTTGCGCTCCTCGACAAAGCCGAATCCATCCGCGCCGATCACCGCGCCATTCAGGATCGTGACGCGATTGCCGATCGAGGTTCCCTCGCGAATCGACACCTGGCTGTGACACGTAAATCGATCGCCGATGCGTACATCCGGGTAAATCGTCACATTGGGATGGATGATCGCATCGCGGCCAATCGTCACACCGGCTCCGATCACGGTGCGCGCGCCAATCGAGGCGTTCTCGCCTATTTTCGCATCGGTTGCGATTTGCGCGCTCGGATCGATGCCAGGCTGCGGCCGATACGGCGGGAAAAATATCTCCAGCACGCGCGCGAAATCGGCGTACGGATTCTCGCTGATCAGGGTCGAACACTTTGCGCCCGATGCGAGCTCGGCGGTCGTGATCGCGGCGGATACATTCGATTGCAACGCCGGCGCGAACTTCGGCGTCGCGACGAAAATGATCATCCCCGGCGCCGCGGCTTCAGTCGGCGCGGGTGCGAAAATCTCGGCGTCGCCGTTGCCGCGCAGTTCCAATCCGAGCCTCGCCGCCAGGTCTTTCAGTTTCATCGGGATGCTCCGTTCCTCACCGCAAACTTCGCGCGATTTTCAGATCAGCGCGCTCAACGTCCGCATCGCGCCAGCCAGTTCCTCGGGCTTGATCTGCGTCAGACAATTGTAGTGCCCGAAGCGGCAAGTGCGCGCGAGGCACGGACTGCATTCCAGCTTGCGATAGATGACGAGCGCGCGATTTCCGATCGGCGCGGTGCGCGCGGGATTGGTCGAGCCGAAAATCGCGAGCGTTGGAATTCCAAGCGCACCCGCAAGATGCGCGCATCCGGAGTCATTGCCGATGAAACCGTCGCACAGCGATAACAGCGCGTTCAGTTCACCGACCGTCGTATGCCCCGCGGCGACGATCGCGCCAACTTTGGTCGCCGCGGCGACTTCGATGCATTTCGCGCGCTCGCCCGGCGCACCGACCAGCACCACTTCCGCGTCGTCGCGCGATGCCAGCAGATCGATCAGCGCGCCGTAACGCGCAGCCGGCCATTCCTTCGCCGGGCCATACGCCGCGGCGGGCGCGATCGCGATCAGTCGCGCATTTTTGCGCTTGCGATTTTCCAACAACCATCGACGCATCTTCTCGCGATGCGGTCCGTGCGCCTCGAGCGCAACTTTGTCATTCGTCTCCGACACGCCGATCGTCAGCCGCACCATCGAAAGCCAGTATTGCGATTGATGACCCGTCATCGCCTCGCGCGGCGGCAGGGTCTTGTGCGTCAGCATCGCCCCGCGCGCATCCGCGATGAATCCCGCGCGCCGCGCGATTCCCGCCATCGTGAGCCACAGCGCCGACTCAAAACTATTCGGAAACAGCACGCCCAGATCGAATTGCCGCGAGCGAATCTCCTTGATGATCCGCCGTCGATCGATCAGGCCTGGCAATCCGCGCGCGACGGAGTAGGGGATAACCTCGTTCACCCATGCGACACCGTCGAAAAAGCCCGCGAGCTCCCTTTTCACGAGCACGGCGAGATGAGCGTCCGACCACGTGGCGCGAATGGCGCGCAGCGCCGGCAGGCTGATCACGAGATCGCCGAGCCAGTTTACTTCCTTGACGAGAATCCGCCGCGGCGCCGGCGTCAGCGCCGGCGCGATCGAATCGGCGCGCGAATCGCGAGTTTCGTGCGCGATTGTTTTTCCGGATTCCAAAGAAGATGCTCCCGCAGCGATTCCATCATGCGCGGGCGCTCAAATAAATACGGCGCAGCCCTCGATTGGGCTGCGCCGCAATGATTGCCGCGGGACCGCAGCTTGCCCGCGATCCCAAAGATCAGCGCTAATTTCTAAGCGCCGCGATCACGTCGTTCACTATTGCGTCGGCCTTCGCGCGCATCTCGTCATCGTTCGCATCCTGAATCGGATGCGGCACGAACACGCGCCGCACTTCCGGCAATCCGAGCGCTTCGGCCTGGCGCTGTGCGGCATCGACGAACGTGCTCGACGCGATTACTACCGAGGGCTTGCCATTGATCTCGAACCATACTGAATCGTGCACACTGCACGTTGTGCATGACCCTCAATCGGCTAGCGCTTCGATAACGAAGTCGCTTTCCTCCGCAATACGGCGGCGCAGATCGTCGGGCGCCGGCTTGGTGAAAGTTGGTTTGCGAAAACGCTTGATCTCGATTCCCGGCAGGCGGTCCTGCAGATGCTCCGCGAGCCGATCGATCAACACGTTGCCGCGCGGTTTCGCGATATCCAGCAGCGCGACGCGTCCGCGAATCGAATCGGTGCGCTTCGCGAGCGTGCGCCGAATCGGTACGCGCTCGTCAGTTGGATCGATGATCACCTGTTTCATGGAGCCTCCTCGATACGCCGGCTGACGCTCGACGATCCCATCGGACCCGAGACCCAGCCGGCGAATACTGCGGAAAATTTTCCGGCCTCGCCGCCGGCGACGATCATATTGATATTCTCAGGCTTGCGAAACTTCGGAAGCTTCGTTGCAAGTTGCTCCGCGGTCGGATTGGTGAAGCCGAGCGCTTTCGGCGGCACGCCTTCGCCGCTCTCGGCGTCGGGCATCAGCTCGCGCAGCGGTCGCGACGTGATCTCCTGGATGCGCGCGCGCACCTGCGCCTTGCTCCATTTGTCGCGCGCGATCGTGTCCACGTGCTCCGGCGAAACGACCAACAGGATCTCGCCGCTGCCGTGCTGCTTCGGATGCCAGCATGCTTCGAGCCCGAGCCCGATACTGCCGACCAGCGCGTGCGCCGTGCGCGACATCTGGTCCGCGATCTGCCGCGAGCCCGCCTCGAGCCCGAACACCGTCACCACGTTTTCCTCTTTCTTGAAGCCGCGCTCGACGTGCAGCGGCTCCCACGCGCTCCGCTCCTCCCATTCGGCGAAGCAGGTGGTGAATTTGCCGATCGCGCCCAGCGTCGAGCGCTCGATTTCGCCCGGCCGCGCGCCGCCAACGTTGCGCAGCACGAGTTTCAGCGCGCGCCCGATCGTCGCGTTCGCGCGATTACCGTAGCCGAGTGCCATCATGCCCATGTTCATGCCGAGGCGATGCCGAATCGGGCCGTTCACGACAATCACCGGCGTCGCGCCCCACGTCGTCGCCATCACGCCGTGGATATTGAACTCGTCGGTGCAGACCGCCTCGAGCGCGGCAATCACGACCGGCAGATGCTCGGGCTTGCAGCCCGCCATCACCGCGTTCACCGCGATTTTTTCGACCGTCACCGGCGCGAGATTCGGCGGCACCGTCGCGACGACTTCGCGCGGATCGCGCCGCGTCCCGGTCAGCATGCGCATCACGCGCTCGGGCGTCGGCGGCACCACCGGCAGGCCGTCGGTGAGTCCGCGCTCAAACATGAACTCGAAAACGTCTTCCGAATCGCCCAGCTCGATTCGCCGCGCCGTCAGGAATTCACCGCGCGCCGCGGCTTCAAGTTTTTCAGCGACTCCTGGTTCCACTGACTTCGAGCCGCATCCCGGCCGCGACTCGGGGTATTCATTCCAATTGATCGATGGCGCGTCGGTGCCAGCAATTCGACTCAACTCGGCGAACATCTCGCGCCAATCGTCGCGGCCGAAGCCGATAAATCGCCGCTGCTCGACGCCGTTGGCATCAGCCAGAATGATCGTCGGCACCGTGTCGAGATCGTACGCGAAAGAAACCGCGAGCGCCGAGTCATCGAGCATCGGCACGCTGAGCGCGTAGCGCTCGACCAGCTTCGCGTTGCCCTCGGCATCCTGTCCGATCGAGAGCACGTCGAGCTTTGCGCCAAATGCGCGATGGGCCGCTTCGATCAGCGCCATGCTCATCCCGCAGGTGGGGCAGTCTTCCTTGACGAAACACAGCAGCGCCGCGCGGCCCGTGGGAAACGAACGCTCCGCATTCTGAGCGTCGGCTAAGTTGAATTGCGGGAGCGGGCTTGTCGATGACTCTGGCATTTTGCGATGCAGCGTTTTCTGCGATCGCTACAATGCTACATCCGCCCCGTCGCCGTCGAGCACTTCACATTGCTGTGTCGTCCGAGGCTTTCACGATTTCGAGGGCGAAGGGTGCGCGAACCGATTTCTTGATCGCGGCGATCAGCACGGCCCTCTTGATCGGCTTGCTGAGGTGCACGTCGACCCCGACCTCAAGTGCCAGTCGGACATCCTCCTCCACCGCCGAGGCGGTAAGGGCGAAGATCGGCACCCGGGGCAGGCCGCGTTCCCGCTCCCAATCGCGAATCGTGCGGGTGGCCTCTAGCCCGTCCATCACCGGCATCTGTACATCCATGAGCACCAGATCGTAATTTCCAGCCTTCACCATGGTGACAGCGATCGCGCCATTTTCGGCGTCGTCCAGCCGATAACCCCGGTCCTTGAGGTAGGCGTGTATCAGCATACGATTGTCCTGCGAGTCGTCGGCCAGAAGGATATTCAGGTTAATAGCCGATGGTGTATTCGGAGCAACGGCCTGGGTCGCGGCGAATTCGGCGGTCTGCCCGGGTTCGGTGTTGAGACGGTCGGGACGAGCCGTATGATTGGCCATCGCCGTCCCGATCGCCGCGAACAGTTCGGTGCGGCGAACCGGTTTCACCAGGTATGCGTCGAGTCCCAACTCATGAGCGCGCGTAACCTGGAGCTGGAGGTCGTCCGACGACAGCATCAGCACCGTCAAACCTCGATCCGGTCGCGCGTTGACCCGTTCAGCAACCTCAAATCCATCCATCCCGGGCATTCGGCAGTCGAGCAACATCAGCTGGTACGGAGTCCCGCTTGCCCTGGCACGCTCGATTTGTTCGAGCGCGGTTGGCCCGTTGTCGGCTTCATCAACCTCCGCACCGCGAATCGAGAGCATCTCGCGCAGGATGAGCCGATTGGTGAAATTGTCGTCAACCACCAGTACGCGAACGCCGTTCAGCATCACGGTTGGGGTCGGGTTTCGTTCGACGGGGGCCTGCGGTTGAACCTGGAAGTGCGCGGTAAAATGAAAGATGCTCCCGCGCCCCAACTCGCTCTCGCCCCAGGCGCGACCCCCCATCAGCGCCGCCAGGCGTCGCACGATCGTGAGCCCGAGCCCGCTCCCGCCGTACTGGCGCGTGATCGAAGAGTCCGCCTGGGTGAAAACGGAGAAGACCTCGTCGAGTTTGTCCTTTGCTATTCCGATGCCGGTGTCCGCTACCGAGAAATGAAGATGGCCGGGACCGGCCGACTCATGCTCAAGCTCGACGGTGAGCAGCACCTGACCATGCTCCGTGAATTTGACCGAGTTGCCGATCAGATTGAGCAGGATCTGTCGGAGACGCAACGGATCGCCGATCAGTCCGATCGGGACATTGGGCATCACCTGTGCCAGCATCTCGAGTCCCTTTTGCTGCGCGCGAACGGCTAGGGTCTCGACCGCACCATCGACTACGCTTTCGAGATCGAAGCCGGCCTCTTCGAGCAACAGTCGGCCGCTCTCAATCCGTGCGAGGTCGAGGATTCCATTAATCAGGTCCAACAGCGCCGCGCCATTGTGGGTCATTATCTCGAGATATTTTTTCTGCTCGGGGTTGAGCGGGTTTTCTTCGAGCAATTCCGCCATCCCCAGAATCGCATTCATGGGAGTGCGAATCTCGTGCGACATACTCGACAGAAATTCGGATTTGGCTTTGGACGCCGCCAGCGCCGCCGCAAGCGCTCCCTCGATCCGCTCCGACTGCTCAGTCACGGTGCGTTCTTCAGCCTCGAGCAACTCCTCCAAGGCGTGAACGCGCGATTCGAGCTGACGAAGGTAGCTTTGGGCCCCATCCTCAGGCATACGGCGGTGTTCTTCTCCGTCCTTCCATGCTTCCTCTGCCGGCCGTTACCCGGCGAAGATCGGTCCTTCAACGAAGGGCAGAATAGCCAGTTTCACGTTGAGCGCTACCGTTCGGAACATCTCGGCGGTCGACGCTGGGATCGGCACTTTTGCGAACATGATCACGGCAAAAAAGTTTCCCTCGGGCAATACTCCGCCGAAACCTAGGACGGACTCGACATGATTCGGTACCACGAAATCCTTTTGGGCCGGAATGTATAGACTGTCCTTCGCGGGTTCAACATAAAACACGTTGTATGTTTTTCGGTCCATCTCTTTGATGATTTCGGGCTTCGGCTCCAGGAGGATATTCACTTCGAGACCGAATTGCCTGACCAACTGGGCGATCATCGGAACTTGTTCAAGCGCGTGCAGGCTCGGCAGCGGAATTGCTCGGTGGTGGCGTGACTCTTGAGGATGATTCCACTCCGGTCGATCGCCGGCGGTGCCGAGCAGCGTTAAGCACTTGACTGCAGACCCCAACGAAACGCCGGGCATCATCGAACGGCTAAACTCCTGCAACTGCGGCCCGAGGTCGCCGTAAGGATGCGTCTTGAAGAATCGTACCAGAACACAACAGCGTTGACCCGAGTCGGAATAACCAAGCCGTTCATAGAGATAGCGGACAATCCCGACTGCGGCCTGCTCCATGCTCTTTGATTCCGAACCAAATCGCCGCAACTCGGCGCCGCAGCGGGTCATATCAGCAAGCGTGAATCGCTTCAGATCATACATCTCAGACATTGCCGAATCCCTTCACGAACGTCGATCCGGATGGCGCCAAGTAGCCGGCAAACAGATCCAGCAGGCCCGGACGATACGTGCTGATACCCCAGGGCGGCGCAGCAACTTCGATGCCGCTATAAAATCTCGCTCGACTGCTGGCTAATCTGACGCGGCGGTTTCCGCATCCATGGCTGGATCGAGCGATGGGCGTACGAGTCCGCTACAGTTTCCAGACGATTGTCCCAATTCGCATCACTGTTCGCGGGTCTGCCCGATAAGGATGAGAGAGCCGAATCGGATTCATTGATGTCCGAGGCGGCATCCGATTGCCGCACGAAGACGGATTCTTGGCGCTGCGATGCAGC
This sequence comes from Candidatus Binatus sp., assembly GCF_030646925.1. Taxonomy (NCBI): domain Bacteria; phylum Candidatus Binatota; class Binatia (SeqCode); order Binatales (SeqCode); family Binataceae (SeqCode); genus Binatus (SeqCode); species Binatus sp. (SeqCode). The sequence continues at coordinate 31,334 of NZ_JAUSKL010000122.1, forward strand.
GTTTTCTGCGATCGCTACAACGCTACATCCGCCACGTCGCCGTCGAGCACCGCGGCTCTGGGCTCATCTTCAAGGACTACGAGTGAGCGTCGCTTACGGAAATCAATCCGGATCGCGTTCGAACTTCGCGAATTCCGCATTTACCCGCATGCTTTCCTTGCGGACCTTCATCGACGCTCGTTTGAGGCGTGCCGCTCTTGCCCGGCGAATGCCCTCAGCCTTGGAGATCCTTCGCGCCATGATTACGGATTTTCGGCGGGGCCGGCAGGAGCGCCCGCTTCCGGAATCAAAATGAAGCTGTGCTGGCGGGGCGAGTAGAATTCCACCGACGACGTGATCTTCGAGTTGGCGTCGATTCCGCCCGCGACCAGCACCTCGCCGTCGGGCAGCAACGTCGCGGTATTCTCGAGCCGCCCGACATTCGTCGGACCGGGGCTCGAGAACTGGTTGGTGCGATCCATATAGACTTCCGTCGCCGTCATCCCAACGACGGTCGGACCCTGCTGCTTCCATCCGCCCACTACCAGCACCTCGCCATCGTCGAGCTTGGTCGCAGTCGGCAGGTAGTGCGCCGCTCCCATCTGCCCGGTCGGCACGAAGCGGCGCGCCTCGGGATCGTACGTCTCGGCGGTGTTCAGCGGAGTCAGTCCAGCGATATTGCCGATGAAGCCCGCCATCAACATCTGCCCGCTCTTGCCGCCCACGATCAGCGCGCGCCCGTCGCTCAGCAGCACTGACGCCGCGCCGACGCGGGCATTCACCATGTGCGCGCGCAGCATCCCGAAGCCGCCGGTGATCGGTTCGAAGATTTCCGCGGTGTCGTAAGCGATGTATCCGCCGGGACGGTCGCCGCGTCCGCCGCCTGCGATCAGCACCTTGCCGTCGAGCAGCATCGTCGCGGTGTGCGCGATTCGCGGTTGATTGAGATGTCCCGCGCCTGTGAACGCGCCACTGGCCGGCACGTAAACTTCCGCCGAATCCAGCGTATGCGTGCCGTTATCGCTGCCGCCGACCACCAGCACGCGCCCGTCGCGCAGCAGCGTCGCCGTATGCCCTTCGCGTGGTATCGACATCGAACCGGTCGCGGTAAAAGTTCCGCTCGATGGATCGAAAATCTCGGCGCTCGCAAGCTCCGAGCGGAAACCGATATTCTGCGCGCCGCCAGTTAGCAGCACGCGCCCATCCTGGAGCATCGTGATCGTCTGGCCCTCGCGCGGCGCGGTCATGTTGCCGGTGGGTGAGAAAGTCTGCGTCGATGGATCGTAAATCTCGGCGCTCGAGAGCACGCCGCCAATGGTGCCGGTCGCGTTGCCGCCGCAGATGAGCACGCGGCCGTCGCGGAGCCGAATCGCGGCCGCGTCGGCGCGCGGAGTGCTCATCGCGAGCGCCGCGACGTGCACCCCTTGCGGCGTCGTCGTGTAAACCGGCTCTTCGGAAATGTTCGATCCGCCGCAACCGCCGAGCGCGATCGCCAAGGCAGACGCGAATAAACTCGCCGCGAGCAGAATTCTGCGCATCATCCCTGGGAACAGGATGATCTAGTGCTGAGTGCTTTCGCTAAGAGCCGCCTTCACCATCGGCTCGAGCTCGCCGCTCTCATGCAGCTCGCGGATGATATCGCAGCCGCCGACGAACTTGCCGTTGATATACACCTGCGGGATCGTCGGCCAGTTGCTGTAGCTCTTGATCCCGTCGCGCAGATCCGGATCGCTCAGCACGTCGGCAGTTTCGTAGTCCACGCCGAGCTCGTCGAATATCTGCACGGTCGCGGCCGAGAAGCCGCACTGCGGGAAGCTCCGCGTGCCCTTCATGAAAATCATGATCTTGTTCTGTTTAACGTCCGCTTCGATCTGCTTGAAGATGTCCGACATTTTTTACCTCCGGTTCTGATGCTGCGCCGGTGTCAGAGTTTTGAGCGTCAGCGCGTGGACCTGCACGCGCATCGCGTCGCCCAGCGCCTGATAAACCAGTTGATGCCGCTCGACGAGCCCCTTGCCCTCGAAGCTCGGACTCACGACAATCGCCTCGAAATGATCCCCGCCGCCGGTGTAGTCGCGCACTTCGACCTGGGCATCAGGAATCCCGCGCGCGATCATTTCTTCGATTGTTTTCGGATCCATACTTGAGGAGCGATACTATCCCGTCTGCGATAGCCGAATCCACTATCGCTAAAGGTCCGCGACGTGGCCGCTCTTGTCGCCGCCGTCGAGCAGCAGCATCGTGTTCTTGCTGATCTCGCCGCTTCGTCCGGCGCCCAGAATTCGCGCGACGATTTTGCCGTCCTTATCGACGAACAGCGTGGTCGGAATCGCCTCGACGCCGAGGCCATCGAGCAGCGCCTGGTCGGCCAGCGCGATCGGATAGTCGATCTGAAATTCCTCGACAAACGGCTCGACACTCTGCAAGCCGCGGCCTTCAATCATGTCGCACGAAATGCCCAGCACCACCAGTCCGCGCGACTTGTTGTACTTCTTGTACAGCGTGTTCAGCTCCGGAATTTGGCGGCGGCACGGCGAGCACCACGTCGCCCAGAAATCGACGATCACCGGATGCCCGCGGTACTGGCTGAGATTGATCTTGCCGCCGCTGAGACTCTGCGTCGTGAAGTTGAGGCCGTCATCGCGATGCTTTGCGCTCGCGGAGTCGGGTACTGCGGGCGGCGGGTTTTTTTCGTCCAGCGACGATCCCGATTGATCGCCCGGCGACGATTTCGCCAGCGGTATCTCCACCAGCGCCTGCGGTTGAGGGGCTTCATTCCTCGGAAAAAAGTACGCCGCCACGACTGCGACTATCGCCACCACCACCAGAATCCGAAACGATCGAATCACTATTTTATTGCCTCCCCGATTTGATCGCGTGGCGATGCATCACCAGACTGCCTGATGCGCGCGCGATCCGGCTACGTCCAAGCATCATATGATACTCCGGCGGCGCAGCTCGGAAAGCCGCAAAGAGTCGTAGCCCAGAATCGATTCAAGCACTTCGTCGGTGCTCTCGCCGAGGCTCGGCGCCCGCGTCGGGGGCGTCGCATCGCCGCCAGCAGTCTTGAGCGGAGAGCCCGGCACGATCAGTCCGCTGAAGTCGGGATGCTCCGCGTGGAGAATCATGTTGCGCGCCTCGAGATGAGGATTGCGGCTGACTTCCTGCACGTTCGCGATCGGCGCGCATGGCACCGACGCGTCGCCCAGCAGCCTCAGCCAGTGCGCCCGCGGCATCGTCGCGAAATGCTCCGCCAGAATCGCTTCGAGCGCGCCGTGATTCGCGGTCCGCTCGGCGTTGGTCTTGAATAGTGGATTGTCGCTCAGTTCCGGCTTGGAAATCGCGTCGCAGAACCGCAGCCAGATCGACTCGTTACCCGCGCCCATCACGAAGTAGTCGTCCGCTGCGCGAAACTGCTGAAACGGCGTGATCGACGGATGCCGCGTGCCGAGCCGCTCCGGAATCCGGCCCGAGACCGAGTACCGCGCCAGCGCATCCTCGAGCATCGCGACCTGGCAATCGAGCATCGCAATATCCAGATGACAGCCCACCCCGTCGCGGTCCCGCACCCGCAATGCCGACACGATCGCGATCACGCCATATAGCGCTGCCGACAGATCGCCCACCGACACCCCGCAGCGTCCCGGCTCGCCGCCCGGGCTGCCGGTGATACTCATCGTGCCGCCGAGCGCCTGCGCCACGATATCGTAGGCCGGCGCCGCCGACATCGGCCCGGTCTGCCCGAAGCCTGAAATCGAGCACAGAATTATTTTCGGGTTCGCGGCTTTGAGCCGCTCGTAGCCGATCGCAAAACGGTCCATCGTGCCGGGCGAGAAATTCTCAACTACTACATCAGATTTCGCTGCGAGCTCGAGAAAAATCGCGGCGCCGTCCGCCGTCCTCAAATCGATCGTCACCGACCGCTTGCCCCGATTCACGCTGTAAAAATAGCCCGAGTCGCCCGACGGCATGATCGGCGCGAAACTCCGCGCGTCGTCGCCGCGCCCCGGCACCTCGATTTTGATCACGTCGGCGCCAAGATCCGCGAGGTTCATCGTGCAGAACGGCCCCGCGAGCACGCGCGTGAGATCGAGAATCCGCACGCCGTTCAGCGGCTTTTGAGCAATCATGTTTGCATTCCTTCGATTGAATCCGCGTTGGGGCTCGGCCGCAAAAGCTAATCCATTACTTTAAGTGGATAACGCTTTCACTCCGCAGGCGTTTGACGCATCGTAGCTGACCGGATGAACCAACAAAATCGATCAATGGACGCCGCTCCCGAAATCCGAATCAGAAAAGCGCGCGAATCCGACCTGCCGGAATTGATTCGGCTCTACGAGCAGCTTCACCTGGGCGATTATAGCTACCGGCCTCCGTCACTCCGCGAGATGCGCACTGCATTTCGCGCGATTGCACGCGACCGCGCGCATCACCTGCTCGTCGCGACACTCGACAGTCACGTCGTCGGCACTTTGCACGTGCTGATTTTTCGGCACCTCGGCCACGGCCTGCATCCCGTCGCGATCGTCGAGAATGTCGTGGTGCTCGACACGATGCGCTCGCAGCGAATCGGCGAGCAATTGATCGACGAAGCGGCGCGAATCGCCGAGCGCAATCGATGCTACAAATTATCGCTCACGACCAATCTCAAAAGGCGCCACGCCCATCGATTCTACGAGCGCCTCGGCTGGAGCAAAACTCACTTCGGCTATTCATTCAGTTTGGATTAGAGGCGCGTCGCAACTTCATCCCGCCGCTAGCGGCGGTGCAGCCGCGATGCTTCCCGCGCGCGCATCGCCTCGGCCGGAGTCATGATCAGCCGCGGCTCGTCCGCGACTTTTTGCTGCTCTTCCGCCGCCAGCGCGCCGAGTTGCGCGCGCAGCAGCGCCTGAAAAAACGCAACTTGCTTCAGGTCCGCGCCGGCGCGGATTTTCGCCGCCGCCGCCGCCGCCCATCCGGCCGCGACGCGCCGACCATCCCGCGCCATGTAGTACGCGATATCCTCGAGCCGCCGCCGCAGCCGATGCGCGTTTTCACCCGCCAGCAATTCGCCCATCGCGCGCTCGAGCACGATATTGACGCGCTCCTGCTTCTGAATCGCGCTCAGCACGATCACGCTTTCGCCGAGCTGGTTGATTTCATCGACGTACGGCTTGATCAGCGACGCGGGCAGCCGCCATTCCTGGATTTCCGGCTCCTTCATCAGCTCGATCGAAGGCTCGCGTGAAATCTCCTCGGCGAACTCCGCGTAAACCGGATGCTCGAATTCTTGCGCCGGCGGAGTACCAATCATCTCCGCCCGCAGCGTCATGAAATTGCCGACCTGCCCGCGGCGCTTCTCCGGCGTGTTGCGATACGCCTCACAGATGATGAAATCCGCCAGCCGCCAATCCGCCTCGACCAGCTTCATCCGCGCGCGCGCTTCCAGTTGCTCGCGTTCGTTCCTGAGTTCGCGCCGCGTGAGGCCGGTGTTCTGCGCGCCGACCAGTCCATCCGCTTCGGATATCAGCGCCCACATCCGCAGGATGCCGCCCTGCATCCGCGGCTTCATCAGCCACACGATTCGCGCGCCTTCCGGATCGATCGGAGACAGCAGCGCAGTGATCGACGACGCTGTCGCCTGAGTCCCGCTCACAATCGGCGCGTCGATCGTCGCCGGCGGTTCGATTCCGTGCTGCTTCAGGCGAAACAGCGCGCGCCGGATCTCGCGTCGGAGCGCTCCCGCCGCGCCCGGTTCCATTTCCGTGAGCATCGCGGCTGCGCCGGCGTTGGTGATGCGCCCCAGCGCACGCGCGATCGCCGCGTCCGTGATATTCGGCGTGCCCCGCAGTTCGCGGAGTCGCGCGACTGCGTCGGCCGGCGCCGACGACGGATCGAAACCCGCCGTGGTCAGCGCCGCGTCGTCCCGATCGATTTCATTTTCTTTTGGATGAGCCAATTTTATTCGATGCTATCGGTTGAATTGCGAGACGCCGCGCGCAGAAATTCGTTCTCGATGTCGTCGCAAACTATGCGCCCGCTTCCTGACCTGTCAAGTTTCTCACGGCCGCGCCGCGCCAATCCACCGATTGAATTTAGATCGATGAGCGATTTCCAATCATGAAAAATCTCGAAGCCAAGTTTCGTCTCGCCGATCTCGAAATCGCCCGCGAATCGGCTCTCTCGCTCGGGTACACGGAGCGCGCGACGCTTACCCAGCGCGATACGTTTTTTCGCGTCAATCGCGGCAAACTCAAGCTGCGCGAGGAAAACGGAACCGCCGTCCTCATCTACTATAATCGCGGCGAGAGCGGCCCCCTGATGCTGAGTAATTACGAAATCGTCAAGGTCATCGAACCTGCACCGATGCTCGCGATGATGACCGCGGCGCTCGGCACGATCGCCGTCGTCGAGAAAGAGCGAGCCCTTCTGATGCGCGATAACGTCCGCTTCCATCTCGATCGCGTAGCTACGCTCGGAAACTTCGGCGAGATCGAAGCAGTGATCCCCGACGGCGATGATCCCGAGCACAGCCGCGGCGCCGCCAATGAACTGCTCGCAGCGCTCGCGATCGCTGCGGCAGATCTGATCGAGGTTTCATATTTCGAGATGCTCGCGCGGCCATAGCTGCGGAAGCGGTCGTTAGTAGCTTCTGCGATCGAGGCAGGCGATGCGCACTACAGGGATTTGCCGTCGAGGATGTCGAGCAGGTTCATCGTGATGCGGAGCGTCAGCCCCCAGATAGTCTGGCCGCCGTAAAGGATCGCCGGGAATTTCGATTTGCGGCCGTCGGCGCCCCATTCGTATTCGCCGCGAAATTGCGGCCCGCGCAGCGCGCTCAGCGGGACATCGAAAATCTCGGCCACTTCGCGACGGTCGGCTTCGAGCTTCGCATCCCGCGGAATCACGCCGACAAACGGCGCGACCGAAATCCCGCTCGCCATCGTATTCATCAGCGGCAGCGCGCCGATTACCTCGACCAAAGTAGGATGGAGCCCCACCTCTTCGTGCGCCTCGCGCAGCGCCGTGTCGACCAGCGCATTGTCCACCGGATCGACGCGTCCGCCCGGAAACGCGACCTGCCCGCGATGACTCGCGACCTCATCCGAGCGCCGGATGAAAATCAGGTGCAGCTCACGCTCGCGCTCGAACAGCGGCACCAGCACCGCCGCCGCGTTGTTCCGATTGGCGAGCGCTTCGCGCGGCGCCGGCTCGATTCCCACCAGCTTCAGCCGAATCTGCTCGATGTGTCGTTCGAATTGAGTCGCGTCGCTCATCGTCGCTTCGTAGTTGAACACAGATGGCCAAGCATTATCCACTGCTATCGACATCCCGAGCGAGGCTGCGTTTCTGTATCGCCGATCGATCGGATAACCTGTGGCGAGCGCGCTCGCGCAATCCGCATGCGATACCTCATCGGCCGATACCACGAAATCGCGCTCAAAGGGCGCAACCAGTGGCGCTTCGTCGATCAACTAAAACAGAACCTGCGCGATATTTTCGCTGATTACCGGCTCGGCAACGTCCGCAGTATCGGACCGCGCCTGACTGCCACGCTGCCCGACGACCTAACCGACGATCTCGCGGCGGAGCGCGCCGCGCTGATCTTCGGCATTCAGAATTTCTCGATCAGCCGCGCCGTGCCGCGCGATATCGAGTCGATCGCGCGGGAAGCGATCGCGCGCGCCTCGGGCAATCCAGCGAAAACCTTCCGCGTGCGTACGCGGCGCGAGGACAAGCGCTACCCGATGACCTCGCCCGAGATCGATCGCGAAGTCGGCGCGCTCATGTGCGAGGCGCTTGGCCTCAAAGTCGATCTAGACGACGCCGAACTCACCATCTCGATTGAAATCATGAACGACGCGGCGCTGGTGTCGGCCGGCAAGATGCCCGGTGCGGGCGGACTGCCGGTGGGTATCTCGGGCCGCGGGATGGCGCTGCTGTCGGGCGGAATCGATTCGCCGGTCGCCGCCTACCGCATGATGAAGCGCGGACTCGCGCTCGATTTCGTGCACTTCCACGCGCATCCGCTGGTTTCGCCGGCCAGCCGCGAGAAGGCCGCCGACCTCGCGGCGCATCTCACGCGCTACCAGGCGCGCTCGACTCTGATGCAGGTGCCGTTCGGCAATCTCCAGCGCGAGATCGTCGCGAATACGCTGCGGCCGTTGCGCGTCGTGCTGTATCGCCGCTTTATGCTGCGAATCGCGAGCGCCCTTGCCGAGCGATCGGGCGCGACCGTGCTCGTCACCGGCGAGAGCCTCGGCCAGGTCGCGTCGCAGACGCTCGTGAACATGGCGGTGATCGAAAAGGCCGCTTCATTTCCAATTCTGCGGCCTCTGGTCGGGATGGATAAAAGCGAAATTATCGATCAGGCGCGCGTGCTCGGAACCTTCGAAACTTCGATTCTGCCGGATCAGGATTGCTGCACGTTGTTCGTGCCGGCGCATCCGGAGACGCGCGCGCGAATCGAGGAAGTCGAGGCCGCCGAATCGCGCTTCGATATCCCGCGCATGATCGCCGACGCGGTGAACGCCACCGAGGTGCAGCGCTTCCAGTTTCCCCCGCGCAACTCGGCCGCTCCGTCCCGCGCCGCCGAAACCTCGCGCTGATCGCGAGCGCAGATGTCGCCCACGCGCCTCGACGTGGAAACAGACCGACAAGTCGATTCCGATATTTCCAAGATTCGAGGTGCTGGCGAAAGGAACAAATCGATCCCGCGATGTTCTCAGCCGCGCGCGACGCGTTTGATGCCGGCATCCTTTAGCTCTTCTCGCACCGCTCGGCGCACGACCGCCTCGATTCCGCCGCGTCGCATGTGCTCGCGCAGCGCTTCGTTGATCAGGGATTGGTAGTTGCCGCCGCCCATCGCATGGACCTGCTCGCGGAAATAATCGAGAACCTTGTTGTCCAGCCGAATGGTGATCCTGGTCTTGCCCGGCTCAGGCGGTACGACCGCGCCACGCTTGCCCTTGCTGAAATCGTATTCGCGCTTCATGTCTTTTGCTTTTCGTACTCCTCGCGTATGCACAAGCGTACATAACCAGCGGCGGTCCGTCCACGGAGCCGTCCCTCGCGGATTGTTGCCCGAGTGCCTAACCGGAATCGTGTGATTGGATTTGTTCACTTATCGCGCATCCGGCGCTATAGTCCGCCGTGCAGAGGACGCCGATCGTGTTCCGCGAAATTAATTTCCAGAAGTGCAAGACCTATCTCGGATGGTCTGACACCAGTGATCAGGCGGCGCTGATCGATCCGGTTCGCGACAAGATCGAGCGCTACCTCGCGCTCCTTGCTTATCGCGGCCTGAAGCTCGGCTTGATCGTCGATACTCATACGCACGCCGATCATCGCAGCGGCGCATTCGAACTGGGCGAACTCACCGGCGCGCCCGTCGCGATGCATCGCCGGGCCCCCGCGCCGCACGTCAAAATTCACGTCGAAGACGGCCAGATGCTCACCGTGGGCGACCTTGCGATGCGCGTGCTGTACACGCCCGGCCACACCCCCGACTCGATTAGTCTCCACGCCGGCGATCGCGTCTTCACCGGCGACGTGCTGCTGATTCATGGGACGGGCCGCTGCGATTTTGCCGGCGGCGATCCGGCTGCCTCGTTCGATTCGATCATGTCGAAGCTGTTCACCTTGCCCGACAGCACGATCGTGCTGCCGGCGCACGACTATCGCGGCCATACCCAGTCCACCATCGGCGAGGAGAAGCGATCGAATCCGCGCCTGGCGGGTAAAAGTCGCGAAGCATACGTCGATTTGATGAACAAGCTTGGGTTGCCGCTGCCCGACGGAATCCAGGAGGCCCTGCAGCCTAATCAGTCTGACGTCGACTCAGCCGCGCTCGCATTTCCGAATCTCTCGCAACTCAATAGCGTGCGGCAGATGAATCCGCAGGAGCTCTACGAGCGCATCAAAGCCGGCGACTCGCCGATTCTGATCGACGTGCGCGAGCCCGGTGAATACCGGGGCGAACTCGGCCATCTGGCCGGAAGCCAGCTCATACCGCTGCGCGAGTTGACCGAGCGCGCCAGCGAACTGACTGCGATGAAGGATCGCGAGATCGTGACGGTTTGCCGCGTCGGCTTGCGCAGCGCGACTGCGGCCGCAATTCTCACCAGCCTCGGCTGCGAGCACGTCCTGAATCTTAAGGGCGGGATGCTCGAGTGGAACGACGCGGGACTGCCGGTCGAAAAATAAGCATGGAATTGCCGTTTAAGGTTGCCGAACTCGATCACGTGGTGCTCCGATGCCGCGATCAGACGCGGGCACTGGATTTCTACACGCGCGTGCTCGGCCTCGCCGAGGAGCGGCGGATCGAGCAGATCGGTCTGATCCAGCTTCGCGCTGGCGCCAGCATGATCGATCTGGTGCCCGCGAGTGGCGCGCGCGACGAGCGCGGTCTCAACGTCGATCACTTCTGCCTCGGCATCGAGGCTCGCGACCTGAACGAAATCGCAGGCTACCTGCGCGACCTGGGCGTCGAAGTAATCGGCGAACCTGCGACTCGCTACGGCGCGCGCGGGATGGGTCTCTCGATCTACATCCGCGATTCCGAGGGCAACGTCGTCGAACTCAAGCAACTTGCCGCGCAGTCTTAAGCCGGATACGCGGCGGGTCGCACGGCGCGCTTCTTTTCTGCTAAGCAGAACTGTCTCATCTACTTTTGATCGGCCTGAAAAATCGCGCCGGTTAGCAGAACTTGTTTTCGATGAGGGCAACATTAGAATCGAACCGTTTTTACGCCTGCGGGGAGGAGAGTTCCGCCGATGACCAAATCCAGGATTCAAGCCAGGGGCATCTTGCTCGCGACCGCCCTGTTCTGCGCGATGTTTCTCGCCGCTTGCGGAGGCAAAACGCCGGGCAGCGCCGCTGAAACCTATTTGCAGAATCTGAAAATCTACAACTATCCGAAGCTGTACCAGGCGATGTCGCATCAGGACCAGGTCGATCGCACCTTGGATCAGTTCCTGCTCGCGGTGCCGATGGCGCCTGACGTCAATAAGGACTGGTTCAAAGCGATGGTGCGCGCCTACGATTACAAGGTCGGCGAAGCCAAAATCGACGGCAACAACGCTAACGTTACTGTCAGCGTCACGCGCCCCGATTTGAAGCTATGGGAGCGGACCGTGGACGCGTCAATTTCCGGCGACCAGACCCCGGACGCCGCGGCGCAGAAAAATCTCGAGGAAAAAACCTATCCTAAGGTCACTTACGACGACAACATGGCGATGGTTAAGCAGGGCGACGAATGGAAAGTGCTGGTCAATTTTCCATTCCGGGAGAAAATCCTTAAGGAGCACAAGGAGGCGGTCGATCTTTATCACAAGCACGACTACGACAAGGCCGTCGCCGCCTACCAGACGATTATCGACGAACTCGACAAGGAACCGGCCACTGGCAACGCCGGATTGAAATTTCAGTACGGCAAGGAGCTGGCCGATATTCAGAATATCCAGAAGCAGATTTCCGAGGCGCAAGCCTACATCCCGAAGATCGCGCTGAGCGACGTGGACATGAAGATGGCGGCCTCGCGGGTCCCTGGAATCTTCGGCAAGATGACCAATACCGGCGACAAGGCGATCGACGAGCTGCAAATGACCGTCACTTATTCCGAGGGCAAGGGCAAGAAAAAGAAGGACGTGTTCAGCGAGGTGCACACGCCGGTCGCGACGCCGATGGAATTCACCAACTTCATGCGGCCGGTGCTGCCGTTCGTCCCGGGCGAGACGCGCAGCTTCGGCTTCAGGCTGACCGCACCCGCCGACGTGCAGCAGAAGGCGACGCCGGACCTGAACGTCACGGCGGTCGTATTCACCCAATCGTCGGCGCCGCTGCCGAAGCCGAAGGAGGCGCCGTCCGCGACCCCGTCGGCGGGCGCGTCGCCGGCTGCCGCGGCCTCCGCTGCCGCGCCGGCCGCGGCGCCATCGGCGGCTGCTCACTGATCGAGATAGCGCTCGAAGAATCGAACCGCGCCTGCGAATCGGATTATCCGATTCGGGGCGCGGTTCGCTATTATCGATGCGTCGAAGTTTTCATCTCGCGCGAACCACGCTTCAACGAAACTTGCCTACCAAGCTGACTATCGCGATCCCGACGCATAATCGCGCCGCCACGGTGCGCGAGACGCTCGCCAGTATCGATGCCCTCGCGCTACCCGCCGAAATCGACGCCGACTGCCTCGTCATCGACAACGCCTCGATCGACGCCACCGCGGCGGCCGTCGATAACTTCGCGCGCGATGCGCGCCTTCCCGTGCGCCGCGTATTCGAGCCTCGCCTCGGTTCGAGCTTCGCGCGCAATCGCGCCGTCGATGAGACCCAATCCGAATTGATCTTTTTTATCGACGACGACGCGATCGCCGAACGCGATTGGGCCGCGAAGCTGTTCGCCGCGATGCGGTCCCGCAACCTCGACGCCGCCTGCGGGATGGTGCTGCCGCGATGGACGTCGGAACCGCCGCCCTGGCTCGGCCCGAGTCTGTGGGTCAAGCTCGCGGTTCACGATCGGCAGGCGATCGCGAGCGCGCCGGTGTCATCGGCCGAGACGCTCGACAATTATTTCAGCGCGAACGTCGGCTTCAAACGTTCCGCATTCGAGCGCTTCGGCAAATTTCGCGAGGATCTTGGCGTCGTCGGCGGCAATCCGATCTCCGGCGAGGATACGGAACTGTTCGCGCGCATCATCGCACGCGGCGGGGCGATGGGCTTTGCGCCCGACGCGATCGTCCATCACATGATTCCGCGCGAGCGGATGACGCGCGCTTACCTGCGGCGCAAGAGCTTCGCTTACGGCGTCGGCAGCGCGTTCGCCGGCGGCCGCAATCACAACCGCCTCGACAAACTGGTGAAAAATTCAATCAGGATGCTCGCCGCGATGTCGCGCGGCGATTCCGAGCGCGCGATTTATCACGAACTGGAATGCGCGAACTTTTTCGGCTACTGGCGCGGCCGCCTGATGAAAAGCTAGCCGCTTCTTCACGACATATGAATTTTTTGTTCGATGACGGACCTGCACTCTCCGTGTCATTTCGAGCGCAGCGAGAAATCCCGGATCCGGGTTTCACGCCTCGTCGCAAGGCTCACTCGGGATGACACGGAAACGCTCCGCTCCACTTCGTCATCTTGAGCGGAGGCCGCCGGAGTCAAAAGACCTCGGGTCTTATCGAGTTCAGCGAGCTTTGCATAAATCAGCGATCTGTGAGCAGAAAGTACAAGCAAAATCGAAATTGTCGTTTTGGAGGGCATCATGCGCACCCTTAAAGTATTAGTTGAAGGATTGGCGTTCCCCGAAGGGCCGCGATGGCGCGACGGCAAGCTCTTCTTCTCCGACATGCACGCCAACCAGGTCTGCACCGTCGATCTGGCCGGCAAAAAATCCGTCGTCTGCGAAGTACCGCAACGACCTTCAGGACTAGGATGGCTCCCAGACGGACGGATGCTCGTCGTATCGATGACTGATCGGAAGCTGCTCCGGCTCGAGCCCGGCGGCCTGAAGCCGCACGCCGACATGAGCCAGCTCGCGCCCTTCGATTGCAATGACATGGTGGTGGACGCGAAGGGCCGCGCGTACGTCGGGAATTTCGGCTTCGATTTGCACAAGAATGAAAAACCGCGCACGACCACGATGGTCATGGTGACGCCCGACGGGCAGGCGCGCATCGCGGCCGACGATTTGAGCTTTCCGAACGGCACCGTGATCACGCCTGATGGCAAGACGCTAGTCGTCGGCGAGTCGATGGGGCGGCGGCTGACTGCATTCGATATCGCGGCCGATGGCACGCTCTCGAATCGGCGCGTGTGGGCGCAGTTGGGCACTTACATCCCGGATGGAATCGGGCTCGATGCGGAAGGTGCTATCTGGGTGGCGTGTCCGAGCGCGTCGGAGGTGGTGCGGGTGAAAGAGGGCGGCGAGATCGCGGAGCGGATCAAAGTCGGCGCCGACGCTTTTGCATGCATCCTCGGCGGCGCCGACGGTAAGACGCTGTTCGTCGCGACCGCGGCGAATTCCGATCCCGAAAAGTGCAAGCGCGATCGGACCGGGAAAATCGAAATCACGCAGGTCGAGGTCGGCCACGCCGGCTTGCCGTGACGGTTCGCGCGACGACTCGCGCCGCGCGTTTTTCGCACCCCGATACGCGTGTACTGGCGTGGAGCATCGCGCCGTGGCGTAATCATTAGACCATGAGCCTCGACGCGAAAGCTGATTCCTTCAAAACGCGGCGCAAGCATTTCATGGAGCGCATCGCAGCCGGCGCAACCGCGATCCTGCCGAGCGCGCCGGTCGCGATCCGTTCCGGCGACGTCGAATTCATCTATCGGCAGGACAGCGATTTTTACTACCTGACGGGTTTTGCCGAGCCCGAGTCGGTCGCGGTTTTTTCACCGGGGCATCCCGACGGCGAATTCGTGCTGTTCGTGCGGCCGCGCGATCGCGAGCGCGAAACGTGGACCGGCCGGCGCGCGGGAATCGAAGGCGCGATGATCGATCACGGCGCCGACAAGGCGTATACGATCGATGAACTCGAAAAAATCCTGCCGCGCTATCTGGAAAAGAGCGAGCGTGTGCACTATCCGCTCGGGCTGAACGAAAAGTTCGACGAGCGCGTGCTCAAGATGGTCCGCTGGGCGCAGGCGATGCGCCCGCGGCTCGGCGTCGGGCCGACGGTGCTGATCGATCCGCGCGACATCATCCACGAAGCGCGGCTGATGAAGGAAGAGGCCGAGATCGCGGCGATGCGCCGTGCGATGGAGATTTCCCGCGAGGCGCATCGGCAGGCGATGCTGAAAGCGCGCGGCGGGATGAAGGAGTGGCAGATCGAGGCTGAGGTCAACTACGCGTTTCGTTCGCAGGGCGCCGCCGGACCGAGTTATCCAACGATTATCGCGTCGGGGCCAAACGCGGCGACGCTGCACTATATCCAGAACGATCGCGAGATGCGGACAGGAGAGCTGCTGCTGATCGACGCGGGCGCCGAATACGATTATTACGCGGCCGATATCACCCGCACTTCACCGATCGGCGCGAAATTCACCCAGTTGCAGCGCGACTTGTATCAAGTGGTGCTCGATGCGCAGCTTAAAGCGATCGACGTGATCAAACCGGGCGCGCGCTTTGACGACCCACATAATGTTGCGCTGCGCGTGCTGGTCGATGGGATGCGCGGACTCGGGATGTTGCAGGGTTCCGCCGACGAGATCCTCGAAAGCGCCAGCTACCGGCGCTTTTATATGCATCGCACGAGTCACTGGCTCGGCATGGACGTGCACGACGTGGGACTTTACCGCGTCGGCGGCGCGTCGCGAGTGCTCGAGCCGGGGATGGTTCTCACAGTAGAGCCGGGGCTGTATATCGATCGCGACGACGACACGGTGCCGGAGAGTTTTCGCGGCATCGGCATCCGAATCGAGGACGACATCCTGGTGACGGCGAACGGGCACGAAGTGATGACTGCCGCGACGCCCAAGACGATCGCGGACGTCGAGGCGCTCACCGCCGGGTGAGTAATTTGCCTTAGGTATAACAGGCGTCAGGAGCCGTTCCGTGTCATCCCGAGCGAGCCCGGCGACGAGGGAACCCAGATTCGAGATCCTTCGACTCCGGCAGCCTCCGCTCGGCAGTCGAGGGCAATCACTGCGGGCTGAACGAAGCTTTTCGCGCGCGGAAATGAGAGCGCGCTTGCCGTCAGCGGGCGACCTAGGCGCCGTCGATCACCAGCGGATGCCCCGTCACGAACGACGCCGCATCGGACAGCAGCCAGAGCACGCCCTCCGCGATTTCCTCCGGCTTGCCCATTCGGCCTACCGGCTCGCCCAGGGTGAGATCCTGTTCGCTGAATCCCTGCGTGTCGAGCAGCCGCTCAGATCGGTCAACTGTCCTAAGTATCTTGCCAATCCTTTGTTCAGGGCGTGATTAGGCGGCAGACGCGATCAATGATGGGATACCGCCCCCGCCTTTCACGGGCCCTGTCAGACTGCGTTTTGGGCTATACCCGAGGGCGTAGCGCTAACCTGCGCCGAACAATCAAGCCACGAAGCAGCGACTCTCGCGTTGGCTCCGTGGATAGTGATCTGAGTTTGGGGTCGTTGAGACCCTCGTACAGGTTCGAGTTTCTGTACTCAGAGTACACGGCCTCTTTTAGGCTTTCATTCCGAGTCAGCCAGAGCTCGCCGTCTTTCAGCCCTCGTGGCAGGGCGCAGCAGTAGAGTAAGTGGTGTTCGGCAAACCTTTCGACCACACCGAGAACCAATGGGGCGTTCTCGGTCAAATTGGTGATCTCAATCATCGCCGCTTCCGCACCTGCCGCCTTCATCTGCTTGGCGGTATCTTCGAGGAAGCCCTCGACGCCTCTGACGCCATTGCTGACGTCGACCGGTATCTCGTTTCTGCTCGCGCGCTCGCTTCTCAAGGCGTGGATAAGACCAACGACCGAGGCTGCTCCAGCGATTCTGAAGGCACTATCACTGATTCCCCCGACTAAACCTGCAGCCACCAGGACGACAGCGAAAGAGGATACTACTTCGAACAACACGCGAGCGACGGAAGCCATGACGGTCTTTGAGCCCTTGATGTCCGCGAAGAGCGCAGTGACCGCCTTACGCTCGCCTTCGATAAGAGGTGAAGCGTCTAGCTCTGCTCGCATTTCCTGTGCGTCCTTTGGACCAAAAATAATTTCCTTTGCGCGGGCCTGTTTCATGAGTTCGGTAGCAGTCTGTTCCGGTGCAATGCGAACGCCGGAGGCTGATTCTGGCGGCGACGACGTGGCGTTTACGGCACCCGCACCATTAGTGAGTGGAGCGCCGCACTTGCCACAGAAGTCGGATGTCGGCGGGTTTTTCGCCTTACATTTTGCGCAGAGTTTGGTGAGCGCTTTCCCGCACCGCGCGCAGAAACTATTGGTGGAGGGATTATTCGTCCCGCATTTTGGGCAGCGCATCGATGTACCCCCGACAACCAACCGACCAGTCCCTCTTGTATCGCCCAGTGTCAGAAATGGTTAGCACGTCGAGTATCTTTGGTGAAGAGCGATCAAAGGAGCGTAGTCTTGCTCGTCCGCCGCTCTAATCGCGGACAAGTATTGCGTCCGAGCCGCAGTTTGATTCGAGATATCGTTCTCCAACCAATCGATCGGAGCCGAACCGGATCGCTTGATTAAAATGTTGGCTAGAAGGCGTGACCATCGCCCATTGCCATTGTTAAAGGGGTGAATAAGCACGGCACGATGATGGAGTCGGGCTGCCTGCTCGATTAGGGGATAGCTCTTGTGTTTGTGCCATTCGGTCAAATCATCGAAGAGATCTTTTAGACGCGAGTCAATCTCATGGGGCGGAGCACCGATATTCGTCTGGGTTATGCGTCGTTTACCTGCCCATGCCCATACATCCCCGAACATTTCGTGGTGGAGCCGGTAAGCCCACTCGCGCGTAAAGGGCGCCATCCTCTTCGATGGAGCAGTTGCCAGGTACTTCAGTGTGGCTTTGCTAATGTTCCGCGCTTCTGCGATGAAAAGCTGCTCGCGGGTTTGTATGTGCTCCGGAATCAGCCCGTCTGAGTCGAACGGCGTGGCGCCCGCGGGTTCGTCACGCATCAATTTGACCAGAGGCGTCTCCTCGACCCTGCTGCCAATTTGTCGGCGATCTCTTCCCTAATCTCTAGAAGAGCTTCTTTAGGAACCGCCTGTGCTTCCAGGGCAGACGTTCCCTGAACCATCGAAGCCAATCTTGTCGCTTTCTGCTCCGCTTGTTCTCTGCGAACCAGACGAGCCGATACGATCTCCCTCGGCATCGGAAACTCAACCCTGAGCGCATGGGCGATGGACAACACGGTGTTGAGAGTCGCATTCGGCTCATTGCCGGAGAGCACGCGTTGGACAGTTCGCATTCCCAAGCCGGAGCGCTGAGCGAGAATTTTCATGCTCATTCCGATTTCCTTGCGGCGACCGTCGAGATGTCTAAACAGAGCTAAAGAAAACTTGTTTTGATTTGCCATGTTCATAATTACCACTCAACTCAATGGTTATTTTATGCCAGATATAGCTAATATATCAAGTGATAATACGCCAAATTTGGCGTAGAAGCCGAGCCCGCGGCAACAGGGCAATCACTGCGGGCTGAACGAAGCTTTTCGCGCGCGGAAATGAGAGCGCGCTTGCCGTCAGCGGGCGACCCAGGCGCCGTCGATCACCAGCGGATGCCCCGTCGCGAACGACGCCGCATCGGACAGCAGCCAGAGCACGCCCTCCGCGATTTCCTCCGGCTTGCCCATTCGGCCTACCGGCTCGCCCAGGGTGAGATCCTGTTCGCTGAATCCCTGTGTGTCGAGCAGCCGCTCGACCATCGGCGTCCTGATTACGCCGGGGCATACGCAGTTAACGCGGATTTTTTTGGTGGCGAATTCCAGCGCCGCGGTGCGCGTGAGTTGAATGACGCCGCCCTTCGAGGCGTTGTAGGCGGGCAATCCTTCGAAGCCGACCAGCCCGGCGATCGACGCGGTATTGACGATACTACCGCCGCCCTGCTTGAGCATCTGCGGGATCTCGTACTTCATGCACAGCCAGACGCCTTTCAGGTTGATCGCGATAACTCGATCGAACACTTCCTCCGTGCAATCGACGGTGTTGGCGACTTTGCCTTCGATGCCGGCGTTGTTGAAGGCACAGTCGATACGGCCATAGCGCTTGATCGTCTCGGCGACCATCGCCTCGGCCTCTCGCGCGATCGAAACGTCAGCGCCGACGAAGCTGGCGTCACCGCCGGCCTCTTTGATCATCCTGACGGTGCGCTCGCCGCCTTCGGGAATGTAGTCGGCGATCATGACCTTGGCTCCCTCACGCGCGAGCTTGAGCGCGGTAGCGCGGCCGATTCCCGAGCCGCCGCCGGTCACCAACGCGATTTTTCCCTGTAAGAGTCCAGCCATGATCCGCACCTCCCGCGAAGTTTCGGCGCGCAGTTGGACGGGCGCGCGATTTATTTCTGATTCGTCAAAGCGCTAACGCCGAGGCGGAGCCGACGATAGTTTTGGCGCCGTCGGACTTGTCGCACCATACTTCGACTTCGGCGCGCGTGCGCTTGCCTTCGGGATGCGTCTCGACGATGAGCCCCTTCGGGCCGGTCACGTCGTTGCCCCACACCACGTTGACGAGCCTAAGATCCATCTTTCCGCCGTAGAGAAAGCCCAGGCCGAAGCGCTGCGTCATCATCTCGGCGACCATGCATACCGAGAGCATCCCCTGCACGACGATTTCCGGAAAGCCGAGTTCGACCGCTTTCTGCTTGTCGTTGTGATAGTTGCGCGCCGGTCCGGAGAACGCCATGCACATCGCTTCGGTGATGCGGCGCATCGGCGATTCGATCGGTTGGCCGCCGCGCTCGCCGATCTTGAACGATCGCTTCGAATCTTTTTCGCGCGAGCGATCGACTACGAAGCCCTGCGTCGTCTGCTCGGGCAGGAGGAAACTCTGATGCGTGCGGCTCATCGAGACGATCTGGCCCGCGGCGTTGCTGACGATCACTTCGTTGACGACGTATTCGCGATCGCGCTTCAGGTAGCGATCGACGATCACCGCGCGAGTCGTGAGGCGCTCGCCGACGTTCGCCGGCGCGAAGAGTTGCCATTCCTGGCGCGTGTGCAGATTGCCGAAAATGTTTGGCAGGTACCAATCGAGATTGCGGTACACGGCGCTGTGCAGAATCAGCGCGGGCGCCAGCGCGCCGCCGACCGGTGATTCGCCGCGATACCATGAATTGTCGTCACCGGTGCCGGCGGTGTAAGCCGCGACTAGCTCAGGCGTGATGTCGTACGCGATACCGCCGTAGTCGCGGCCGACGAAAACTTCCTTGCGATCGAATATTTCAGCACTCATTGGCGTTTTGCTCAGAGCAGGTTCAGTTCTTCTGTTTGGCTTTGATGCGATCGGTGAATTTGGCGGCGTCGATCACGGCTCTGCGATGAGTGCCCGCGCCGATTTGCTCGGTCTCGTCGAATGCGGTGACCTTGAATTCGAGGCGGTGGCCTTCGGCCTTGGTCAGTTCGGCTTCGGCGCGCACGCGATGACCGGGCGGCGTCGCCGCCGTGTGGCTCACCTCGATCGACATGCCGACCGAGCTTTCGCCGGCGTCGTAGTACGCGTTGATTGCGTCCATCGCGGCGAGTTCCATCATGCCGATCATCGTCGGCGTGGACATCACGGATGCGAGCGATGAATCGAGTTCGCTCGCGAGGTCGGCCTTCGCGATCGTCTTCGAGAACGTGCCCTTGCTACCGATTGGAATTGGTTTCATTGCATCACTGTGAGCGCGGCATCGAATCGATTCATCGATTGCGCCGCAGTCCCATCGCGTCGAGCTTCTTGACCACCCATTCGACCCTATCGTTGCCCCAGAACGGCTCGCCATCGACGATGAAAGTCGGCACTCCGAACACGCCGTCGCGCTCGCCCTCGGCGAATGCGTCCTTCAAGTCGCGCTGACCGTCCTGCCCCGCATAGCGATGGAACGCGGCAGCATCGAGGCCGACTTCGGTCATCACCGCGGCCAGCGCGGATTCATCTTCGATATTAAGTTCGCGTTTGAAAAAGCGCTCGAAGACCCGGTCCGAGTAAGCGCGGAAGAGGCCGTGCCGGTCGGCGAAGATGCCGGACATCAGCGAGAGCCGCGAATCGAAGATCTTCTGCGGACCGCGGATTATGATGCCGCGCTCATTGGCGAAACGGCGCGCGTCCAGATAGAGGTAGCGGACTTTGCGCCACGCGCGCTCCGGCCGCTCCTCGAGTTCCCCGCCGAACGCGCCGCGCACGTCCAGTTCGTGCGGGATGTATCGCAACTTCACGCGATGCGATTCTATCAGCGCATACGCGGGCGCCATCGCGAGATACGCGAACGGGCTTTTGTAGTCGTAATAGAGCTTGATCAGCAATTCGTCTGACATGAGGACGGTTTACCATCATGCGAGGCGTCAGACCAAGCGCATCGGGGTGCGAACGCCTCGAGCGTCGCGACGCGGCGCATCGTCACTGGGTGCCCGCGTTGCTCTTCAGATATTCGAGGATGGCCTCGCGATCGTCGGTGGAAAGCGGAGGCATCCCGGCGTTTTGAATCTTTGCTTCCATCATCAGTACTTGCGTGTCCCACATCGAGGCCGTGAGTTCATGCGGATTATACGGCACATGACATTGGCCGCATCGCGCGACGTAAGTCTTCGCACTGGGGCTGTCCGCGTCGGGCAGCGGCGCGGGATGGCATGCGGTGCAGATCGCCATGATGAAAAACGCAGTGCGGCGCGAAAATCGCCGGAGAAAGTTTACGCAGCGGTCGAAGCTAACCAATCTTTATTCCGGGGCATTCTATTCCGTCTGAAAAAAACTCGATCGTCGAGCTATCCGCGTCGATAGGCGCGGCGGTCCGCTCCTAAGACTACGGATGCCTCGCGATTGTCGCAATTCGGTTCGCGATAGTGGCCGGAGGATAGCAGGGCGACCGGAATTGGGCGCGGTGCGGCATTTGGGTGTCGTTTCGGAAATCACTGGTTCGACCGGAGTGTCTCATTGTTAGCAAGCGATCCGCGAATGCTGCTGCATGGCGTGTCAGATTGGAACAATCGCATCGATGCAGTGTCCGATGATCGACCTATCCAGCCATCGATTTGGAATCCAGTGCCTCGATCTGCACTCGATCGCGCAATAGAGTTCGGCATCGAAGTTGCTGCTGACCCTTCCAGTCGCAGATGCAACTTCTCCGTCAAAGGTGGGCGAGCAATCATGACGCAGCCCGGTCTGCGGTCATGGGGATCGGGCTCGTCGTGATGCTTGCGTCGAATCAGCGCTCGTTCGCGTCCGAGTACGGCGTCAGCACCTATCGGACGGGGATCATGGACATGTTCGCGGGCTACCTGGCGCCGCCGGGCGCGACGATCCTGAAGAACTTCACGCTCTTCCAGGACGCGAGGGCCGACGCCACCACCGCCAACGGGCGCATCCAGGTCCACGCGCATACGGTGACCTACACCGACGCCCTGTTCGGCGCGCACGTCACGGGCTGGCGGATTCTCGGCTCGTATTGGGCATTTGGCGCGATCGTGCAGACCCGGCTGGCCGATCAAACGCTGCGCGCGGGACCGGCCGGCCATCAGCAGCGCCAGACCGACACCGTGTTCGGCTTGGGCGACCTGATCGTGTCGCCGTGGCTGCTAGGCTGGAGTTTTGGACGTTTCCACCTGATGCACTCCCTGATGCTGTATGCGCCGACCGGCAGTTACGAGCGCCATCGAATCATCGACCTGGGTCTCAACCGATGGTCGGTTGAACCGGATGTCGGCATGACGTGGATGGACGAAGAGACGGGCCGGCAGGCGTCGGCGTTCATTGGCTACACGATCAACAGCCCTAACACCTCGACGCACTATTGGAGCGGCGACGAGTTTCACGCCGACTTCCTGCTGGCGCAGCATCTGCCGCGCGGCATAACGCTAGGCATGGCCGGTTATGCGCTGCAGCAGACCACGGCCGATACGGGGAGCGGCGCCGAATTCGGGCCGTTCAAGGGTCGCGTGATCGCGCTGGGGCCGCTCGGCGGCGTCACGGTCAAAATCTGGAACGTCGCGGTCCACATTTCTGTGAAGTACGACTTCGAGTTCGCCGCGCAAAATAGATTGAGCGGTAACGAGCTGTGGCTGACCGCGGCGTGTCCATTGTGAGCCGGTCTGGCGCGGGGATCGCGCTCGACCCGCAGCCGCCAGGGCCAGTTATGACAACTGAGCAAGAGCATGAACTGTCGGTCCGAGTGCTGCCCGATCGGCCGGCCCAGCCGCGCGAAGCCGAAGGGTTCGAAGTCAGCCTCAATCTGGTGCCCGAGGCGGCGCTGCTCTACGGACCCGACGGTACGATCCTGAAGGTCAATCCAACCGCGCTAAAGCTTCTGGAAGCCGACGAAGACGAGTTGATCGGGACGAACATCTACTCGTTGGGATCGATGGAACCGGAAAAGATTCGGGATGTCGCGGCACATCTCGCGCGCGGCGCAACGATTCGCTTTGAATTGGACTTGCTTACGCTCAAAGGCAATTACCGGCGCCTCGATATTATCGACATGCCGGTGGTCACGGCCGAAGGCAGGGTCGAGAGCATAATCAGTTTCGCGCGGGACATCAGTGACCTGAAACAGATCGAGAGCGAGCGGGCGCTGATGGCCGCGATGTTTGAATCGAGCGGCGACGCGATCATGATCGTGTCGCTCGACGGGATGATCACCGCCTGGAACCACTACTCTGAGAAGCTGTTCGGCTATACGCAGGCCGAAGCAATCGGCCAACGTTTCCTGCTGATCGTCCCTCCCGACAAGCGCGAGCTTGCGGTAGCCATGGTTGGGGAGATCGAGGCCAATCGAGGCCGCGTCATCAACTTCGAGGGTCCGGCGCTGAAAAAGGATGGCGCCGTCATCGAGATCTCGATGACTCTGTTTGGTATTTACGATCGCGGCGGCAAGCTGCTGGGCGTTTCCTCAATCCTGCGCGACGTCACCGAACACAAACGCGCCGAGCGCGAGCAGGCGCTGCTCGCAGCGATCGTCGAATCCTCCGACGCCGCGATAATAAACCTTTCGTCGGAGGCGAAGATCATCACATGGAACCCGGCGGCGGAAAAAGCGTACGGCTACACGGCTGAGGAGGCGATCGGAAAGGGCGTCGATCTGATCGTGGCCCCCGACCAACTTGCTGAAGCGATGGCCACCACGCGGCGCGTGGCCGAGACCGGCGAGCCGTCCTGGTGGGAGCAGCACGCGCGCAAACGCGACGGCACTCCGTTCGTTTCGGCGGTAAATATTTTTCCGATCCGCGATTCGCAGGGCAAGGTTACCGGCGTCGCGGGCATCGCTCGCGATATCACGGCTATGAAGGAGACCGAGCGCCAACTGGTCGCGGCGCGGGAGGCGGCACTGGCTGCGTCGCGCGCCAAATCGGAATTCCTGTCCAGCATGTCGCACGAGATTCGCACTCCGATGACCGCGATCCTGGGGATGGCCGAGCTGCTGGCCGAAGGAGAACTCAACGACGAGCAGCGCCGCTATATCGAGATCCTGTGCAACAACGGGAATGCGCTGCTCGACCTGATCAACAGCATCCTCGATCTCGCCAAGATCGAGAGCGGGCGCCTGACGCTGGAGCACGTTGATTTCGACTTGCGCGACGTCATCGAAAAGTCGGCGCAGACGCTGGCGATCCGCGCACACGCGAAGCGGCTGGAGCTGATCGTGAGCATCGCGCCCGACGTCCCGACTGCGCTGGTAGGCGATCCGCTGCGGCTACGACAGGTGTTGATCAATCTGATCGGCAACGCAATCAAGTTTACCGAGCGCGGCGAGGTGATGGTCTCAGTCGAGCGCGATTCCACGCCGTGGGATCTTTTGCGCTTGAAATTCAGCGTTCGCGACACCGGAATCGGAATCGCCAAAGACAAGCTTGCTTCCTTATTCGCCGCCTTCTCGCAGGCTGATTCCTCGACCGCGCGGAAGTACGGCGGCAGCGGCCTTGGACTGGCGATCGTCAAGCGCCTGGTCAGCCTGATGCAAGGCGAAGTTGCGTTACAGAGTGAAGTCGGCAAGGGCAGTATCTTGAGCTTCACGTCGCTCTTCGAGCACCAGTTCAACCCGCCGGCTGAGATTGAGTGGCCCGCCCTGGCGCAGATGCCGGTGCTGGTCGTCGATGACAATCAAACCGCGCGCGCGGTGCTGCGTGAGATGCTGAGCGGGTGGGGCGCAAGCGTCATCGAGGCCGCATCGTATGCGGCTTGCCTGATCGAAATCAGGGAAGCCTGCGCCGCGAAACGGTCACCGCGCATCATCCTGCTTGACGACCGGATTCCTTCGCCGGACCCTCGCGAGCCGTCGCAGTTGATCGCGGCGGCATCGCAGTGCGGCGCGTCGATCATCGCGATGATTCGCTGCGACAATCTAGCCGCCGATATTTCGCGGCTGCGATCGATGAAGCTCGAAAACTACCTGGTGAAGCCGGTCGAGCTGAGCGAACTTGCCAAAGCGATCGGCCGCGTGATGGCGAGCGGGAGCGAGCAAGCGCCGTGCAACACTTTGCAACTGCCGCATAAGCCTGCGGACGCCGGAAACGGCGCCGGTCCGCCACCGATCGTTGAGCGACCGCTCAAAATTCTGTTTGCCGACGATTCGAGCGACAACCGGCTGCTGGTCCGCGCCTTCCTGAAGAAGACTTCCTATCGTCTCGACGAAGTCGAAAACGGCCGGCAAGCCATCAATGCGTTCATCGGCGGCGGGTACGACTTGGTGCTGATGGACATCCAGATGCCGGAAGTCGATGGCTACGCGGCAACGCGAGCGATTCGCGACTGGGAGCGCGCGCACAATCGCGCACCCACGCCAATAATCGCTCTGACCGCGTCAGTGTTCAGCGAAGCAGTCCGCCTGACGCGGATGGCGGGATGCGACGCGCACGTGAGCAAGCCGGTCAACAAGGCGACGCTGCTGCGGGCGATCTACGACGTGGTCAAACCCGACGCTCGGGGGGCGAGCGCGCAGTAGCGACGTGCGGAACTTGCTAGCGCGCGAGAATCGCGCCGGGGAAGCGGGCGGCGATTTCATTGCGCAGCGATGCGATCAGCGCGCCTCGATCGTTTTCTTGCAGCTCGACCTTCTGTTCCGATTCGGCGCGCGTCCAGATCGGGCCGCGGCGCTGTTCATCGCTTTCGTCGCGGGGGAAAAGATGCCAATGGACGTGCGGCTCCGAATTGCCCAGGCATTCGTAGTTCATCTTCCACGGCTTGACGACCGCCGCGATCGCCTCGGCGACGAGACGAAGTTCATCGAAGAGGACGCGCGCATCCTCGACGGTCATCAAGTACAACTCGGTCGCGTGTATTTTCGATAGCAGCACGCAGTAGCCGCGATAGTACTGGCGATCGCCCAGAGTGACGTAGCATCCGGGCAGCTCTGCGACGAAATCGCGGAACGCGCCGGCCTTGACGCGATCAATGATCGCGCAGATTCCGCACTGCTGAGCGGCAGCGTCGGTCGGCGTCATTGATTTGCTCCTGCGGCCAGCTCCGGCACCTGCACCAGCTCGATGTGCGATGGCTTCAACAATTCTGCGACGGTGTGCAGCTTGTATTCGCGGCCATAATAGACCCGCCGCACGCCAGTATTGATCAGCACCTTCAGGCAATGGATACAGGGCGTGTGCGTGACGTAGATATCGGCGTC
Organism: Candidatus Binatus sp.; assembly: GCF_030646925.1. Classification (NCBI taxonomy): domain Bacteria; phylum Candidatus Binatota; class Binatia (SeqCode); order Binatales (SeqCode); family Binataceae (SeqCode); genus Binatus (SeqCode); species Binatus sp. (SeqCode). The sequence goes on from NZ_JAUSKL010000122.1 coordinate 57,517, forward strand.
GCGGATGGCGACGCCGTTGCGCGCGGCCTGCGAGATCGCGTTTATCTCGGCGTGGATGGTGCGATAGCAGTTCTGCTCGAGCTCGCCGTCGGGCGTGCGCGATTCGTAAATCAGGCATCCCACTTCGGTGCAATGCGGCAGGCCGGCGGGCGAGCCGTTGTAGCCGGTCGCGAGGATACTTCGATCGCGCACGATCACGGCGCCGACTTTCGCGCGCAGGCAGGTCGAACGCTCCGCGACCTCGCGCGTGATTGTCATGAAGTACTGATCCCAGCTTGGCCGCGGCGCGGCGCCGGCGGATGGTTTGATCGGGGAATCAGACAATTATGAAGTTCCTCGTCATCGCGTGGCTGAACTCAATTGACGCGATACGACTTTAGCATGAAAGCCGAGGCGTTCGAGGCTCGGCAATCGAGATGCGCCGCCGGCCTTTCCGATCTCACCAATAGTAATCGGGGCCGATGTAGCCGAAGCCGCCGTATGGATTGAACATCTCTTCCTGCTGGTCCATTTCCTCGATTTGGCCCGCTTCTGCTTCCTGCTGCGCGACCCGATCTTCCTTCGCCTGGAATTGCTCGTTGAGCTTGATCTTCTCGTAGCGCTGATAGGCCTGCTCGCCGCCGACGTACATGCATTTGCAGTCGTACGGATCGGCCATCCAGTAGTGCATCTTGCCGTGGCGGCCGACGGTGTATTGGACTTGCAGGGGCAGCTCGCTGGCGAGTTTTTCCTGCTTTTCCTGGGTGTCGGCGGGTACCATCTGGAAGCCCGCGGCGGAGAGCATCTCGCCCATCGTCTGCGACTTCTGCTGCGGCGATGGCGGCGGAGGCTGCATCGAGCCACAAGCAGGGAGCAGTGAAAGCAGGGCGAGAAGTGCGAGCGTCGGGGGAATCGAGGTGCGGCGTTGGAGCATTTGATCCTTTCGATCAGGCGGCATCAGGCGGTGGCTATTGTGAATGCGTCGTGGCCGTTAGGCAAGGCGGGCGGAGTGGTTGGGAGGTGAAGTCTGAGCGTGCTAAGTAACGAGAAATCGAGAAGGAAAAAAGCTGTAATGCTGTTCGCGATTATCGGATATGACGGACCGGAAGGCGCGGCGCTGAGGCCAAAGGTACGGCCGGTGCATCTGGAGCATCTGAGGCCGTACGTCGCGGCGGGCAAGGTGCGGCTCGCGGGGCCATTCACGGATGGCAGCGGGAGCCTGATCGTGATCGACGTGGAGACGGAGGCGGCGGCGATCGAATTTTCGCAGCGCGATCCATACTTCACGGAGGGCGTGTTCGAGCGAGTCGAGGTGAAGCCGTTCCGGCAGGTGTTCCCGGAGTGAGAGGAAGGGATCCTTCGACTCCGGCAGCGGACAAGAGAGTGTGCGGAGCGGTTTCCGTGTCATCCCGAGCGAGCGTAGCGACGAGGGATCCCGGATCCGGGATTTCTCGCTGCGCTCAGAACAACAGAGGCGAGGATGATCGAGGGGGGACGGCGCGGGTGATAGAAGAAGGAACAGGAGCCGGGATTCCTCGCGCGGCGGCCACGCGCGGGAATGACAGAAGTTCGCACGGACAAAAAAATCACAGGCTCTCAGAATGACAAGAAAAGAAGTGACATGGAGCTTCGATGGCAGGCGCATTATCAAGTCTGAAAATTGTTGAAGTGGGCGAGATGGTGTCGGCGCCGTATTGCAGCAAGTTGCTGGCGGACATGGGCGCCGACGTTATTAAGGTCGAGCGGCCAAGAATCGGCGATCGGACGCGTACGCGAGGGCCGTTCCCCGGCGACCAGTCGCATCCGGAGAAGAGCGGGCTTTTTCTCTATCTCAACACCAACAAACGCGGCGTCACGCTCGATATCGCGCAGCCGGAAGGATTCGAGTTGCTCGAGAAGCTCGCCGCCGACGCTGACATCCTGATTCACAACGTCGCGCCGCCTGACATGGATCGAATCGGGTTCACCTACGAGCGGATGCGCGGCGTGAGTCCGAAATTGATCATGACGTCGATCACGCCGTTCGGGCTCAGCGGGCCGTATCGGAATTATCGCGCTGAGGATTTAACGGTGTGGGCGGCGGGCGGAGTTTGCGTGCTGAATGGCAGCCCGGGGCATCCGGAATTGCCGCCGCTCAAAACCGCGGGGCATCAGGCGGGATACCAAGGGGGCGTGGCGGGCGCGACGGCGACAGTCGCGGCGGCGTTCGCGCAAATTCAGAGCGGCGAGGGTCAGCATATCGAGGTGTCGTGCCAGGAATCGATCACGTCGATGCTCGAGATGACGTTCGAGTATTGGCCCTACATGAAGATGATCGCGACGCGGCTGGGGCAGAAGCCGCTGCAGCCGGTCGAGACGATGGAGTGCAAGGACGGCTACATCTACTTGTGCTGTATCGAGGAGCATCAGTGGCGCGGCTTCGTCGAGATCATGGGCAATCCGGAGTGGGCGGACGAGGAGATTTTCGGCGATCGATTGAAGCGGGCGCTCAACTGGGACGTGCTGAAGGTGCTGCTGCAGGAATGGGTGGGCCAGCAGACGGTGCTCGATTTGTATCGCAAGGCGCAGGCGAAGCGGGTGCCGTTCGCGCCGGTCTCGACGATGGGCGACCTGCTCAGTTCGGAGCATCTGAAGGCGCGCGGATTTTTCGTCGAGATCGCGCAGCCGGTGGCGGGGACGCACAAGTATCCGGGCGCGCCGCTCAAGTACAGTCGCACGCCGTGGGAGATCAAGCGGCCGGCGCCGACGCTAGGCCAGCATAATGGCGAAATTTTCGGCAAGCTCGGAATATCGGAATCGAAGCAGAGTGAACTCAAGCGCAAAGGTGTGATCTAGTCATGGCCAAGCCGCCGCTATCGGGAATCAAGGTTTGCGATTTTACATGGGTGTGGGCCGGGCCGTATTGCACGCTGCAACTGGCGCATCTGGGGGCCGAGGTAATCAGGATCGAGACCAAGAATCGGCCATGCGTGACGCGGATGCTGCCGCCGTGGCCGGATGGGAAATTCGACAGCCTCAACAAGTCGGGCTACTTCAATCAATACAACCAGGGCAAGAAATCGCTGTCGCTGAATTTCAAGCATCCCGAGGCGCACGAGGCGGCGTGGCGATTGATCAAGCGCGCCGACGTCGTGATCAACAATTTCGCGGCGGGCGTGATCGAGAAGATGGGCTTCGGCTACGAAGCGATCAGGAAAGTGAATCCCAACGTGGTGATGGCGTCGCTATCCGGCTACGGCGACACCGGGCCGTATAGTAAGTATGTTGCATACGGGCCGGCGCAGGTCCCGCTCTCGGGACTATCGGCGCTGACTGGCTATAAGGGGTTCCCGCCGATGCATGCGGGATTTAGCTATGCGGATCCTAGTGCGGGAATACACGGCGCGTTCGCGATTATCGCGGCGCTGTTTCATCGCGCGAAGACCAGCGAAGGGCAATATATCGACATGAGCCAGTGGGAATGCGCGATGGACCTGCTGGCAGAAGGGATTCTGGAATACACGATGAACGGGCGGGAGCCGGAACGAAACGGCAATCGCGATCCGATGATGGCGCCGCACGGAATATTCAAGTGTCTCGATTTGCCGGAAAAGGTATTGGATGTGACTATCGACGAATGGGTATCGATAGTATGTGCCGATGACGCTGAATGGGCGCGACTGGCTAGTGCATTAGGTAAACCGGGATTGGCTAGTGACGCGCGGTTCAAGACGCTCGCGGCGCGCAAGCAGAACGAAGATGCGCTCGAGGCGGTGATTACGGAGTGGACCTCGACGCGCAGAGTCGCAGACGTGGTCGAGACGTTGCAGGCAGCGGGTGTCGCGGCGGGCGCTTGCGCCGACAACAAGTACATCTCGGAGGACCCGCATCTGAACGCGCGCGGTTACTTCGTCTATCGGGAGCATCCGGAGGTCGGGGTGCAACAGCACTGCGGGATTCCGTGGCGGATGAGCGGCACGCCGTGCGAGGTGCGATCGGCGGCGCCGACGCTGGGGCAGCATACCGACGAGGTGCTGACGACTCTGCTCGGTTACAGCAAGGCGGAAGTGGATGCGATGCGCGCGAAGGGCGCTTTGGATTAGACGGTAGGGGACGTCGATGCCGACTCATCCAATCAGATTTGGAATTCAGACCGGACAGCAGCATGTCGAGTGGAGCGAACTGAGCGATCTGTGGCGCAAGGCCGACGAATGGGGTTACGACTCGCTGTGGACGTTCGATCACTTCTATCCAATCTTCGTTCCTGACCCGAGCGGTCCCTGCCTGGAAGCGTGGACTGCGCTGAGCGCGCTAAGCCAGCAAACCAAACGCGCACGAATCGGCGCGCTCGTCACCGGCAACACCTATCGCAATCCTTGCGTGCTGGCGAAGATGGCTGCGACGCTCGACCAGGTGAGCGGCGGGCGCCTGAATCTGGGCGTCGGTTCGGGATGGTTCGAGCTGGAGCATCGAAGTTTCGGAATCGACTTCAAGACGATTCCCGGCCGTCTGCAGGCGCTGGATGAATCGATCCAAATCATCAAGGGGATGTTCACGCAGGACAAAACCACGCTGCACGGGCGCCACTACGATGTGACCGACGCGTTCTGCAATCCCAAGCCGCTGCAGAAGCCGCATCCGCCGATCATGATCGGCGGCCAGGGCGAGAAGGTGTTGCTCAAGTTGGTCGCGAAACATGCCGATATGTGGAATCTCCCCAACGCGAGCGCGGAGAAGATGGCGCAACTGATCGGAGTGATCGATCGGCATGGGGATATCGTGGGGCGCGACACCGATGAAATCGAAAAGACGGTGATGATCGCGCTCTGCTACGGCGCACCCAAGGAGCGCCAGGACGCGATGAGCGGGCTTATCGCCGCGATGAGCCAGTCGTCACCGGAGCAGGTGCGCCGCCAGATGATGATCGGCTCGCGCGACGAATGTCTCGAGACGATCGATCGCTACACGAAAGCCGGCGTCACGCACTTTATCTTCATGATGATGGCGCCGTATTTCATCGACGATGTGCAGCGCTTCGCCGAGGAAGTTATCCCGGCGTTCAAGTCGTAACCAGTACGGCGCCGCAGCGGGTTTGATGCGTTCGGCCCGCCGGAATAGCCTGTTTGGGTGCCCACCCGCGAGAACAAATCCAGTCGGATTGGCCGGAGCAGATCGGCGAGCCGCGACGATGGATCACGAAAGCACGCCGCGATCGTGCATCAGGCGATCGCGACGGCGCTGAAGCGCATTCCGATTAAGCATGGCGCGAAGATCGTAATCGGAGTCTCCGGCGGAGCGGATTCGACCGCGCTGCTGCATGCGATGATCGAGTTGCGCGGGCAGTTCGGCGGGCAGATCGCGGCAGCCCATCTGAATCATCGATTGCGCGGCGCCGAATCCGATCGCGATGAAAATTTCGTGCGCGAGATGTGCGCTGGAATCGGAGTCGAGTTGATCGTTGAGCGCGCCGCCGGACTCGATGCGGGATCTTCGAATCTCGAGGAGCGTGCGCGCGAGGCTCGCCACAACTTTTTGAATCGTGCGGCGGACGCGCTCGGGGCGGAGCATATCGCACTCGCGCATCACAGCGGCGATCAGGCGGAAACGGTGCTGATGCGATTGATTCGCGGAGCGGGCGCATCCGGACTCGGCGCAATGTCGGAGCGCGGCCCCGGCCGTCTGATTCGCCCGATGCTGGCGCTGAGCCGCGCCGACATTATCGGCTATCTCCGCGAGCTTGATTTGGCCTACATCGAAGACGCGACTAACTCGTCGCCGATTTTTTTGCGCAATCGAATCAGAAACGAACTGATCCCGCTGCTGGAAGGCGAGTACGCGATCGGGGTTGGCAAACGGCTGGTCGAACTGGCCGCCGAGATGCGCTCGCTCGACGAATTGGTTACGGCGATCGCGTCGCGCGAGATCGACTCGATGCGAGCGGGACGCGACGCGCTCGACATCGCGCACTTCGGCGGGCTCCATCGCGCGGTGCAGGCGGCGGTGATTCGCAACTTCATCGGCGAGCAGGTAGGCGATCTCCGCCGGTTCGGCCGCGTGCATATCGATGCGATCATGCGGCTTGCGATCGAAGGCGGGCCGAGCGATTCGATTGACCTGCCGAACCGATGGCGAGCCTGCCGCGAATATAATCTGTTGCGGCTGACCGACACGAAGCCAAAATCGTCGTTAGATTATTCAGTAGCGTTGTGTTTTGAGGGCGCGACGATCGTCGATGCGGCGGGTTTCGTTTTTCAGGCCTCGACGATGTCCGTAACGGATGCGCGGCTGCCGGCGAGTCCGTCAATCGCGATGTTCGATGCGGGCGCGATCGGAGAATCAGGCTTGATGGTGCGAAATTTCAGCCCGGGCGATCGGATTCGGCCGCTCGGCATGACAGGCGTCAAAAAGGTGAAAAACGTATTTATCGATCGGAAAATGCCGCGGACTCGGCGGAGCAGTTATCCGATCATCACGATGCGCGGCGAACCCGTGTGGATTCCGGGGTTGATGCGGGGAACCCAGGCGCCAATCGACATCACGACGGAAACGGTTTTGCGAATCGAATCGCATGAAACAAAGGCGTAGCGGAGCAACATTGCGTGCTTATTAACGAGCGTGATAGCGTCAAAATAGCATGAACCAGTTTTCTCGCAGTATTGCGCTATGGCTAGTGCTGGGACTGATGTTCCTGCTGCTGTTCAACATCTTCAGCAGGCAGCAGCCCCGTGAGCCTGAAATAATTTTCTCGGACTTCCTCAACCAGGTTGAGAAAGGGCAGGTCGCCAAAGCGACGATCCAGGGCAACCTTATCAAGGGCGAGGGTTCGGCCGGGGAGCATTTCAAGACCTACGCGCCGGAGGATCCCGACCTCGTGAAGACGCTCCGCGCCAAGGGCGTGAAGATCGAGGCGAAACCGGCGGAAGGCGACCCGTGGTGGATGGTCGCGCTGGTGCAATGGTTCCCGGTGCTGGTGCTGGCGGCGCTGTGGATATTCTTCATGCGCCAGATGCAGATTGGGGGCGGCAAGGCGATGTCGTTTGGCAAGAGCCGCGCCAAGCTACTGACTGAAAATACGCACAAAATTACTTTTGCCGACGTGGCCGGAATCGACGAGGCCAAGGACGAGCTCGAGGAGATAATCCAGTTCCTGCGCGACCCCAAGCGGTTCACCCGCCTCGGCGGACGAATCCCGAAGGGCGTGCTGCTGGTCGGCGCTCCCGGAACGGGCAAGACGCTGTTGGCGCGCGCAATCGCAGGCGAGGCAGGCGTGCCGTTCTTCTCGATTTCAGGTTCGGATTTCGTCGAGATGTTCGTTGGCGTCGGCGCGTCGCGAGTGCGCGACTTATTCGTGCAGGGCAAGAAGCACGCGCCATGCATCATCTTTATAGATGAGATCGACGCGGTCGGGCGTCATCGTGGCGCGGGTCTCGGCGGCGGGCACGACGAGCGCGAGCAGACGCTCAATCAGTTGCTGGTCGAGATGGACGGCTTCGAAGCGAACGAGGGCGTAATCCTGGTCGCGGCGACCAATCGTCCAGACGTGCTCGATCCTGCGCTATTGCGGCCGGGCCGATTCGACCGGCGCGTGGTGGTGCCGCGTCCCGACGTGAAAGGGCGCGAGGGCATCCTCAAGGTACACACTCGCAAAGTTCCGCTCGGTGACGACGTCGATATTACCAAGCTAGCGCGTTCTTCGCCGGGCTTCGCGGGCGCCGATCTCGAAAACCTTGTGAACGAGGCTGCGCTGCTGGCGGCGCGCCGCAACAAGGACAAGGTCGATATGGGCGATTTCGAACTCGCCAAAGACAAGGTGATGATGGGCGCGGAGCGGCGCTCGCTGGTGCTTTCGGTGGCGGAGCGCAAGAATACCGCTTATCACGAGGGCGGCCACGCGCTGGTCGGGGTGCTGATGCCCGGCGCGGATCCGCTGCATAAGGTGACGATCATTCCGCGCGGGATGGCGCTCGGCGTGACGCAGCAATTGCCGCTCGACGATCGCTACACCTACTCGCGCGACTACCTGATGACGCGGCTTGCGATGATGTTCGGCGGGCGCGTCGCCGAAGAGTTGATCTTCGGGCACATGACGACGGGCGCCGGCGACGATATCGAAAAGGCGACTGAGCTATCGCGCAAGATGGTTTGCGAATGGGGCATGAGCAAGGAACTCGGCCCGATGACGTTCGGCAAACACGAGGAGCAAGTATTCCTGGGCCGCGATTTCGCGCAGCACAAGGACTACTCGGAGCACACCGCGGTCGAGATCGACAGGGAAATTCGGAAGATCGTCGAGGATGCGTATCAGAAGGCGCGGCAAATTCTCTCGGACCATCTGCCGTTGCTGCATGCGGTCGCGGAGCGTCTGCTCGAGAAGGAAGTGCTCGACGGCGTCGAAGTAGAATCGATGGCGCTGGCGTTCAAGGAAGGTCGGCCGATGCCGCCGTCGCTGGCGCCAGTTCGGAATGATCTGCCGCCGCGTCCGGGCCCCGATATCGGCAAGGAAAAACGGGTCGAAGAAGGGACTGCGGTGCCGGGATTGCCGCCCAAGCCGGTTCTCGCCTGATCGGTCCACGCGTTTCGCGGGCGCGGACAGATACGAAGCTCGCGGATGTCGAAGAGTCTAACACACAGCCGCTCGCCTGATTCGTCACGCGGGCGGTTTGTTTTGGGCGAGCTGCCGTCGCAACTGAAACTCCGCGACGGCCGCGTCATCAAGTTTCCCGCAATCATGGGCGTGCTCAACGTCACGCCCGATTCGTTCTCGGATGGCGGGCGCTACCTCGATCCTGAGCGGGCGGTGGCGCGCGGTCTCGAGATGGAAGCGGCGGGCGCCGACATAATCGACGTCGGTGGTGAATCGACGCGGCCGATCGGCGCGCGCGAGGTGCCGCTGGAGGTGGAACTCGAGCGGATCCTGCCGGTGCTCGCAAAGCTTGGGGCTAACCTTCGGGTGCCGATATCGATCGACACGCGGCGGAGCGCGGTCGCCCGCGCGGCGCTGGATTCCGGCGCGTCGATAATCAACGACATCACGGCGCTGACTGGCGATCTCGAGATGGCGCGGCTCGCGGCGAAGGAAAGATGCGCGGTCGTCCTGATGCACATGCGGGGCAGTGCGCAGGATCATGTCAGGTTTGCGCGGTATCGCGACGTGGTGCGGGAGGTCGTGCAATATCTGGGCGAGCGCGCGCAGTCGGCGATCGCGGCGGGCATCGCGAAATCGCGCATCATTGTCGATCCGGGTCTAGGATTCGCGAAGAACGCCGACCATAATTTGAAGCTGTTGGACAATTTGCCGGAGCTTTGCGCGCTCGGCTTTCCGGTGTTGATCGGCGCATCGCGCAAGAGGTTCGTGCGCAGGATTGCGGGAGATTCGGCGGCGGAACTGGAGTACGGGAGCGCCGCGGTGAATGCGATCGCGATTGCGCGAGGGGCGTCGATTGTGCGCGTGCACGAACCGGCAATCGCGCTCGCGACGGTGAAGATGGCGGCGGCGCTTAGCGGACGCGGCGGCCGCTACAGGCATCATGCATAACTACATCCCGATGATACCGCCGCCGCGCTGGCAGGATCTGCTCGACGTGGTGATCGTCGCATACGTGATTTACCGCATCGCGATCCTGATTCGCGGCACGCGCACGATGCAGATGGTGGTCGGGATGGTGGTGGTGGGCGTCGCGTTTGTTTCATCGCAGGTGCTCGGACTTTTCACGCTGAACTGGCTGCTGAACAGTTTTCTAAGTTCGTTGTTCGTAATCCTGGTGGTTATTTTTCAAGCCGATATTCGACGCGCGCTGACCCGCGTGGGCGCCCGATCATTTCTGAGTCCGCGTGCGGCGGCGGCGGCCGCATCGGATGAAATCGCGACTGCGGTCGCGTGGCTTGCCGCGCGGCGGATCGGCGCGTTAATCGTGATCGAGCAGGACGACGGGCTGGGCGATTTCGTCGAAAGCGGGCGCACGCTCGACGCGAGGGTATCGCCGGAATTGCTCGAGACGATTTTCATGCGTGGATCGCCGTTGCACGATGGCGCGGTGATCATCGATGGATCGCAGATTCTGGCGGCGGCGTGTCTGCTGCCGCTGTCGAGCAATCCCAACGTGAGCCTGTCGCTCGGCACGCGGCATCGCGCGGCGATCGGCATGACCGAGGACACGGACGCGGTGGTGCTGGTGGTATCGGAGGAGGACGGCACGATCTCGATTGCGCGCGGCGGATTGCTGCGGCGCGGGCTGGAGGCGTCCGAGGTGCTGGCGACGCTCCGCAGATTGCCGGCGTAGCGCGAATCGAGCGGCGACGATTGTCATCACGATGCGAATCGCGAATCTGAAAAAATGGATCGGACTCGGCCGCGGCGGAGTTTTCCGTTTCAGCGAGACGGGATTGCGCGTGCTTTCGATCGCGCTTGCGATCGGGCTGTGGGTTTTCGTCAATGCCGGCGAGCGCGGTTCGGTGATGCCGCTGACCGTGCCGATCAGTTATCGCTCGCTGCCGGCCGGGTTGGCGATCATGAACCATCCGCCGGATTTCGTGACGATCGAAGTCGCGGGGCCGCGCACGCTGCTTTCGCTGCTCGAGCCGGAGCGCCTGTCGCTGCGCCTCGATTTGCGCGGCGTCGCGCCGGGCCAATCCGATTTCAAAATTTACCCCGCGATGTTCAATGTGCCGCGCCAGACCAGCGTTACGCGCATCTCGCCCGATCAGCTTTCGCTCGATATCGATCGATTGGTCAGCCGCGACGTGCCGGTGAAGGTTGCGCTCGAAGGGAAGGTCGCGGATGGATTCAAGATTTCGGCGGTCGAGGTTCGTCCGCCGACGGTGTCGATCAACGGCCCGGGCCGCTACGTATCGCAAGTGACGCAGGTCGAGACGCAGCCCTTCGACGTCAAGGGACTTAGCGCCGACATCGAGCGCTCGATCGAACTCGCGGGCTGGAATCCGGCGGTCCGCTACTCGGTCACGCGGGTCGAGGCGCGCGTGGAAGTCGGCGAGCAGATCGCCGATCGTGAGTTTAAAGGGGTGAAGGTGGAAGTGAAGGATCCCGATTACAGATTTCGCGTCGATCCGAAGCAGGCGACGCTGACGATTCGCGGGCCGAGGCTCAAGCTCTCGAGCCTCGACGCGAAGGGAATCGCATACGTCGATGCAAAAGGCATGATGCCAGGGTCGCATGAGCTGCCGCTGCAGATCGCGTTGCCGGACGGGATGCAGTTGGTGCATCAATCGCCCGACAAAGTTAGACTGCGGGTTTATCGCGAGAGGCTGACGATTAGCGCCGATGAGCAACATCCATCATAAACTGTTCGGCACCGACGGCGTGCGCGGCGTCGCCAACCAGGAACCGATGACGTCGGAGACCGCGCTGCGGTTGGGCCGCGCGCTCGCGTTCGTGTTCCGCAATTCGCGCGGACGCCATCGCCGGATCCTGATCGGCAAGGACACGCGGCTGTCGGGCTACATGATCGAGACCGCGCTCGAATCGGGCATCTGCTCGATGGGCGTTGACGTGTGGCTGGTGGGGCCGCTGCCGACGCCCGGGATCGCATTTCTTACGCGGAGCATGCGCGCGGACGCGGGCGTCGTGATTTCGGCGTCGCACAATCCGTTTCAGGACAACGGGATCAAATTTTTCTCGCGCGAGGGATTCAAACTCGACGACGAAACCGAGTGCAGGATCGAGGACCTGGTGTTCGACGACGGCGAACTCGGCAAGTATCGCGCGCGCGCCGACGATATCGGCAAGGCGGCGCGAATCGAAGACGCGCTCGGCCGCTACCTGGTATTCCTGAAGAACTGCCTGCCGCGTTCGCTCACGTTCGAGGGCCTCAAGATCGCGATCGATTGCGCCAACGGCGCGGCCTACAGGGTCGGTCCTGAGGCGCTCGAAGAACTCGGCGCCGACGTGCTGCCTATGGCGGTCGATCCCGACGGGAAGAATATCAATCTCGATTGCGGCGCGGTTCATCTCGACGCGATCCGGAAAAAGGTGATCGCCGACGGCGCCAACGTCGGAATCGCGCTCGACGGCGACGGCGACCGCGTGATGTTGATCGACGAGCGCGGCGGAGTTTTCGACGGCGACGACATCATGGCGTTGCTCGCGCGGAGCATGGCGGCGGAGGGGCGGCTGGCCGGCAACACTGTCGTCGCCACCGTGATGAGCAATTTCGGACTCGAACTGGCGTTGCGCGAGGCCGGACTCAAGCTGGTGCGCACCGAGGTCGGCGATCCGGCGGTAGCGCGCGAGATGCGGCAGAATTCGTACAATCTCGGCGGCGAACAATCCGGCCACGTCATCCTGATGGATCATTCGACCACCGGCGACGGGCTGATCAGCGCGATGCTGGTGCTGGCGCAGATGGCGGAGAGTGGCAAGCCGCTGAGCGAACTGCGCGCGATGCATCGCGTACCGCAGGTGCTGGAAAACGTGCCGGTCAAGGATCGCGTGCCGCTCGCGGAGATGCCAAAGGTGCAGCGGTTGATCGAAGACGCCGAGCATCGGCTCGCAGGCAACGGCCGCCTCCTGGTGCGATACTCGGGCACGGAGATGCTGGCGCGAGTGATGGTCGAGGGCGAGGACGCCGCGCAAATCAAGACTATCGCGCACGAGATCGGCGACGCGATCAAGCATCACGCGGGCGCGCGCTGAGCGGATCGATCGCTAGCGTTTGAGCTTCGAGCGCTTCGTCCGTGTCGTTCGCGGCGTCGAGCCGAGCGCCTTAAGATACGCCTTGACGGCGCGCGTCAGCCCCATGTAGAGCGCGTCGCAAATGAGCGCGTGGCCGATCGAGACTTCCTGCAATCCTCTAATCGCTTTCGCATAGGCCGGGAGATTTTTCAGATCGAGATCGTGGCCGGCGTTGATGCCCAGTCCGATGCTTCTCGCAAAGCGCGCCGCCTCGCGATGCGCCCGCAAGATCGATTCTCCTTCGGCGGTGCCGAACGCCTCGGCATACGGCCCGGTGTAGAGTTCGATGCGATCGGCGCCGAGTTCGCGCGCGCGTTCGATCTGAGGCGGCTCCGGCTCCATGAAGAGGCTGGTTCGAATCCCTTCGCCGCGCAGGCTTTGCAGCACGTCGCGCAGCCAATCGCCGCCTTCGGTCAGTTTCCAGCCGGCGCTTGAAGTGAGCGCATCGGGCGGGTCCGGCACCAGCGTGGCTTGCGCCGGCTTGACGCTTCGCACGAGCTTGAGAAACTCAGGACTCGGGTATCCTTCGATGTTGAATTCGACCGGGAGCATCGCGGCCAGGTCGAGCACGTCCTGGCGCGTGATGTGGCGCGCGTCGGGCCGCGGATGAACCGTGATGCCGTGGCATCCGGCGGCGATGCAGGCCGTGGCCGCGTCGAGCACGCTCGGACGCTTGCCGCCGCGCGCATTTCTGAGCAGCGCGATTTTGTTGAGATTGACGCTGAGCCGGATCATCGTTGCGGTCGTCAGAGCGGTGTGATTGCGCGATCGAAAAGTATCAGAGCGCGATGATCCAAGCACTATCACGCGCCGAATTCGAGTCGCTCTGCTAAGATTTGGCGCGACAGGTTGAATCGATGATTCTGCTCAATGGCGCCGAAAGCCGCGAACTCGATCGCATCAGCCAGGAAACGTACGGCATCGACTCGTACCTGTTGATGACGCGCGCCGGCGAAAGCGTTGCCGACGCGCTGGTCGAGAAATTTTCCGAATCGATCGCCGACGTGATGGTGGTCGCGGGCAAAGGCAACAATGGCGGCGATGGGTTCGTCGCGGGGCGGCGACTCTGCGAGGCCGGATTCAACGCGCGTGCGATTCTGCTCGGGCGTGGCGCAGATCTGAAGGGTGACGCGGCGCGGGCATACCGGGATTTTCGCGAAGGGGGCGGCGCAGTTATAGAAGCGCTCGATGAATCGACGCTCGAGGCGGCGTTCAAACCGCGGCCCAGCGCTGTGATCGATGCGATCTTCGGCACCGGCCTGAATGCAGAAGTACGAGGCATCGCGCATCGCGCGATCTCGATCATCAATTCGCTCGAAGTTCCGATCGTCGCGGTCGATATTTCTTCAGGCGTGAATGCCGACACGGGTGCGGTGATGGGCATCGCGGTCCAGGCGGCGCTGACGGTGACATTCGGCTTCGCAAAATTCGGCCACGTATCCTATCCAGGCGCGGGCGCGAGCGGCGAACTCAGGATCATCGATATCGGATTCGCGAAAGGAGCGCTCGATGAAATCGCACCGCAAGGACGATTTATCGAAGCGGGCGACGTCCGCCCGCTGATTCGTCGACGGCCCGAAAATTCGCACAAGGGTATGTATGGGCATCCGCTGGTGATAGCGGGTAGCCGCGGCAAGTCGGGCGCGGTGCTGCTCGCCTCGCGCGCGGCGCTGCGGACTGGCGCAGGCCTTGTCACCGCCGCCGTACCGCAAACAGTTCAGCCGATCGTCGCGGCGGGGCAGGCGGAACTGATGACCGAGGCGATCGCAGATCGCGACGGCCATTTCGACGGCGCGCACGCAATCGATGCTTTGAGAATAATCGTCAAGGGCAAAGACTCGCTGATCGTCGGGCCGGGAATGGGAGTCAGCGACGATACGAAGTTGCTAATCGAGTGGCTAATCACCGAAGCGTCGGAGCCGAACCTGCCGATTCTGATCGATGCGGACGGATTGAACGCGCTCGCCGAAATTGGATGCGATTTTGCGCGGCGCGCGCGCGGCCCGATCGTGCTCACGCCGCATCCGGGGGAAGCTTCGCGACTGCTCGGCGAAAGCACCGCCGCGGTGAACGGCGATCGCATTTCGGCGGCGCGGAGAATCGCGCAACGAACCGGCGCATGCGTGATGATCAAGGGCGCGAGGTCGGTGATCGCATCGTTGCAAGGTATCGTTTTGATCAACTCGTCGGGGAATCCCGGCATGTCCACGCCCGGGATGGGCGACGCGCTTTGCGGAATCGTCGGCGCGCTGCTCGCGCAGTCGCGATCCGCCGCGAATCCGCGCGCACCGCTCGATGCACTTGCGCTCGGCGTGTTTCTGCATGGCTATGCGGCCGATCGAGTCGCCGCGCGGATCGGTCGCGTCGGCTACATCACCGGTGACTTGATCGACGAGTTGCCCGCGGCGATCGAAGCAATTGCGCGTTAACTCCGTTGTGGTAAGTTAGGTTCGATGGTCGATGCCGCGACAGAGAGCGCGAGCTTCACGTTCGTGATCGAAAGCCGCTCGCCGCACGAAACCAAGTCGTGGGGACGGCGCCTCGCTTCACTGCTCGAAGGCGGCGAGTTGCTAGGGCTGATCGGCGACCTCGGCAGTGGCAAGACCTGCTTCATCAAGGGGCTCGCGAGCGGGCTCAACCTGCGCGAGGAAGATATCCTGAGCCCGACCTTCACGATGATCCAGGAGCATCGCGGGCGCCTGCCGCTTTTTCACATCGATCTGTACCGCCTCGAGGAAGCGGGCCTCGACGACTTAGGCCTCCGCGAATACCTGTTTTCCGACGGTATCGCCGCGGTCGAATGGTTCGAGCGCTTGCGCGGTTCGAGCGGACTCGAATCGCTCTCGGTGAGAATCAGCTATGCCGGCGCGAACGCCCGCCGAATCGAATTCAGCGCCGCCGACGTGCGCCACGCGTCGATTATTACCAAGCTGAAAACTCGATTCTCCTGAGCCCGCGGGCGCTCAGGCGACCGCACCGGCCCCGCGAGGGCTTGGTTTGCGCCTCCACTTCCGGACATAATGTTCGTTTACTTCGATTTTTCGTACTGAAGGTGCATTTTCGTTGGCGTTGATCGTTCAAAAATACGGAGGAACCTCGGTCGGATCGATCGACCGAATCAAGGCAGTCGCTGCGCGGATCGCGAAGTCGCGCGATCGCGGCGATCGATTAGTGGTCGTCGTCTCGGCGATGGCGGGCGAAACCAATCGGCTGTTCAAGCTCGCGTCGGAACTCTGCGAACAGCCCGATGTGCGCGAGACTGATGTCCTGGTCGCGACCGGCGAGCAGGTCTCGGCGGCGCTGCTCTCGATTCGGTTGCAATCGCTCGGCTACCCGGCGGTTTCGTTTCTCGGCTTTCAGATGAATCTCGCGACCGACTCGAATCACGGCCGCGCGCGAATCAAATCAGTGCATTGCGATCGGGTGAAACGCGCGCTCGACGGCGGGCGCATCGTCGTAGTCGCCGGTTACCAGGGCGTGAACTCGGAAGGCGATATCACGACGCTCGGGCGCGGCGCGTCGGACCTGACTGCGGTGGCGCTGGCGGCCGCTCTCAAAGCGGACGCGTGCGAAATCTACACCGACGTGGACGGCGTCTATACCGCCGATCCGCGAGTTTGTCCCAAGGCGCAAAAGCTCGGCCGAATCTCCTATGACGAGATGCTCGAGATGGCGGGACTCGGCGCGAAAGTGCTGCAGCTTCGATCGGTCGAACTCGCGCGCCGCTACAACGTACCGCTGGTCGTGCGCTCGAGTTTCAACGAAGCGGAAGGAACCTGGGTCGGCCAGGAGGATAAGTCGATGGAAGACGTACTCGTTTCGGGCGTAACGCTCGATCAGAACCAGAGCAAGGTTACGATCGCCGGGGTCGAGGATCGGCCGGGACTGGCGGCGCGAATTTTCGTCCCGATCGCGGAGGCGGGAATCGTCGTCGATATGATCATTCAAAACGCCAGCGCCGACGGGCGCACCGACATGACGTTCACCGTCGGACGCGAGGATTTGCAGCGCACGCTCGATCTGACGCGCCGCGTCGCGGAGGAAATTGGCGCGGCAGGCGTGCGGCATCAAGATCAGACCGCGAAAGTGTCGGTGGTCGGACTCGGGATGCGCTCGCACGCGGGCGTCGCGGCGCGGATGTTCCAGGTGCTCGCCAACGAACGGATCAATATCGAGATGATTGCGACCTCGGAGATCAAAGTCTCGGTGGTGGTGAATTCCAAATACGGCGAACTCGCGATGCGTGCGCTGCACGACGCGTTTATCAACGGCGCCGCGAATGCCGCGCCGGCGGAGACGGTTTAGTTCGATGGCGGATGCCAAACATATCCAGGTTTACGACACGACGCTGCGCGACGGATGCCAATCGGAAGACGTCTCGCTGACAGTCGAGGACAAGGTCACTATCGCCGAGCGGCTGGACGAACTCGGAATCGACTACGTCGAAGGCGGATGGCCGGGATCGAACGATCGCGACGCGGCGTTCTTCAAGGAAATCAAAAAGAGCAAGCTCAGGCACGCGAAGATCGCGGCGTTCGGCTCGACGCGGCGGGCCGGCATCAAGGCGGCGGCGGATCGCAACCTGCAACTGCTGCTGCGAGCCGAAACTCCGGTCGCGACGGTGGTCGGCAAGACCTGGGATCTGCACGTGCGCGAGGCGCTCAGAATCAGCAATCAGGAAAATCTCGAAATTCTGAACGATACGATCGCGTTCCTGAAGAAAAATTTCGATCAAGCCCTCTTCGACGCCGAGCATTTTTTCGACGGCTACTTCGCGAATCCCGAGTTTGCGCTGGCATGCCTGCGCGCCGTCGATGACGCGGGCGTCACGCTGATCGCGCTCTGCGATACCAACGGCGGACGGCTGCCGCATGAAATCGAAGCCGCAGTAACGGCCGCGCGCGCAGCAGTAAATTGTCCGATCGGGATTCATTGCCACAACGACTCGGAGGTTGCGGTCGCGAACACGCTGGCCGGTGTGCATGCTGGCGCGGTTCAGGTGCAGGGCACGATCAACGGCTTCGGCGAGCGATGCGGCAACGCGAACCTGATTTCGATCATCGCGAATCTGCAGCTCAAACTCGGCTATCACTGCGTGCCGCCGGCCAAGGTGAAAACTCTCCGCGAAGTATCGCGGCTGGTGTACGAGCTGGCGAATATCACGCCGTTCGCGAGACAACCTTACGTTGGCCGGAGCGCGTTCGCACACAAGGGCGGCCTGCACGTCTCGGGAATCCAGCGCAACACGAAAACCTATGAACATCTCGATCCGGAGCTGGTCGGCAACGATCGGCGCGTGCTGCTGTCGGAGCTCTCGGGACGCGCGAATATCGTGTACAAGGCCAAGGAATTCGGGCTCCAGATCGATCCCTCGAACGAGAAAATCGGCGTGCTGCTCGAAGAGCTGAAGCGGCTCGAAGCGCAGGGCTATACCTACGACGGCGCCGACGCGTCGTTTGAACTACTGATGCTCAGGACGCTCGGGATGACGCGCGAGCATTTCAACTTCGTCAGTTTTCGCGTGTTCGACGACAAATGGCACGAGGAGCAGGCGCCGTTCAGCGAGGCGGTGATCGTGCTTGAAGGGCCCGACGGCGCGCGCACCCGCAACTCCGCGATCGGCAACGGTCCCGTCAACGCGATGGACTCTGCGCTGCGCGCCGCGCTCGTTCCGTACTATCCTAATCTGGAAAAGATGCAGCTCGTCGATTACAAGGTCCGCGTGCTCGATAACGGCGTCGGCACCGAAGCGCGCGTGCGCGTACTGATCGAATCGACCGACGGCAAGCGGCGCTGGGGCACGGTCGGGCTGTCGAGCAACGTGGTCGAGGCGAGCTGGCAGGCGCTGGTTGACTCGATCGAGTACAAGCTGCACAAGGATAACGTGAAGCCGCGATCGAGACCCGCTGCGCCGAAGCTCAACGGCGCGCATCCGCGGTCGAAGGCGGCTGCGATAAACCAGGTGTCCGCGGCGAAGGTCTAGTTCCCCGCGGGCGCCAGAAGAGGCACGTGCGCATGGGTGTTATCAGCCGAATGAGGGAAGACATCCAGGCGGTGTTCGACCGCGACCCGGCCGCGCGCACCGGGCTCGAAGTCGCGCTCGCGTATCCCGGCCTGCACGCGATCTGGTTTCATCATCTCGCGCACTGGTTGTGGGAGCATCAATTGAAGCTGCTCGGCCGGCTGCTGAGCGAAATAACGCGCTGGATAACGGGAATCGAGATTCATCCCGGCGCAAAAATCGGCCGCCGGCTGTTCATCGATCACGGAATGGGCGTCGTGATCGGCGAGACTACCGAAATCGGCGACGATGTCCTCATCTATCAGGGTGTGACGCTCGGCGGCACCAGTCTAAAGAAAGAGAAGCGCCACCCGACGCTCGAAGATCACGTGATGGTCAGCGCCGGCGCGTCGGTGATCGGGCCGGTGCGAATCGGCGAGGGCAGCCGTATCGGCGCGGGCGCGGTCGTGGTGTCGTCAGCGCCGCCGTATTCGACCATCGTCGGCATCCCGGGGAAAATCATCGAGGGCGACAGCGCGCGCCACGAAGTGATGGAACTCGATCACGCGAAATTGCCCGACCCGGTCGCGCGCGCGATCAGCAACGTCGTCGAGAAGCTCAATCGGATGGGCGCGCGGATGGAAGAAATCGAGGAGCGGCAGGATTGCCTCGAGGACAAAGTCAGCGAGCATCATCCACCGACGCCCGAACAGATCCTCGCCAACAAGGTCTGACGCTACAGTTTGTGGCCGAAGCCGGCGCCCATCGCGTATTCGTGCGGGCTCTCGATTAGGCGTCCGCCGAGAATTCGCTCGATTCCGAACGACCCGGAATCGAACGACGTTGGCGCGCACGTTTGCGTGGATTCCCGAAGCTTCCGCCCCGGCGCCGGTCGGCTCGCGCGAACCGCGCCTGCTACCCCGCCTTTTTCCATTGTTCCGGGTGAGATAAGTTAAATGGTTCTCTGCTAACCTATCAAACGGTCAATGGCGATTTATCTCGATCATAATGCCGGCGCTCCACTTCGGCCCGAAGCGGCCGCCGCGATTGCGCGCTTCGCCGCAGAGGCGCACGGGAATCCATCTTCGGCGCATCGCAGCGGCCAGCGCGCGCGACGGATGCTCGAGCAGGCGCGCGCGCAGGTCGCGTCGTTGATCGGCGCGCAGCCTAAGCAGATGGTGTTTACCAGCGGCGGTACCGAGTCGAATAATTTTGCGATCTTCGGCGCGATCGCCACTGCGGGCAATCGCCGCAAGGTGATCTCGTCGGCGATCGAGCATTCGTCGATTCTTGGCTCCCTGAACGAACTCGAGCGGCGCGGTTTCGAGACTGTTCGCATCGCGCCCGACTTAGACGGCCGAATCGATCCTGCACAAATTGCCGCAGCGCTCGATCGAAATACGGCGCTGGTGACGCTCGGCCTCGCCAATTCTGAAGTCGGAACGATTCAGGATCTAGCGCAGCTCGCGCGCCACGTTCGCGATGCGGGCGCTGTCTTTCATATCGATGCGGCCCAGGCGGCCGGGCGAATTCCGATCGACGTCGATGCGCTCGGATGCGATCTCATAACGATCAGCGGGCACAAGCTTGGCGCGCCAGCCGGAATCGGCGCGGTTTACACCCGCGATGCCGCCCGCGTCGCGCCGGTGATGCTCGGTGGTCCGCAGGAAAACGGACTTCGCGCCGGCACGCCGAATCTGCTCGGCGCGATCGCATTCGGCGCGGTCGCCGACGCGGCTCGCGATGCGATGGCAACTGAGTCAGCACGTATCGCGGTGCTGGCTGCGTCGCTGTATTCGCGTCTCGGCGAAGCGATTTCTGGTTTGAAGTTGAACGGCTCGATGTCGAGCAGAATCCCGAACACGCTGAATCTCACTTTTCCGGGTGTGCTCGGCGAGAGCATGCTGATTGCGCTCGACCTGGAAGGAGTCGAAGTATCGATGGGTTCCGCGTGCGCGGCGGGTGCGGTCGAACCGTCGCACGTGTTGCTCGCGATGCGGCGTAGCGTCGCCGATGCCCGCAGTTCGCTCAGAATCAGCCTCGGCTGGAATACCAGTGCGGACGAAATCGAGCAGGCAGCGCAGATTATTCCGCGGGTGTGGCGGCGCGTTGCGGCCGCCGAGCCTGCGCTCGAGGCGCGAGCAGGATGAGCGCGCGTGTGATCGTCGCGATGTCCGGCGGAGTGGACAGTTCGGTCGCCGCCGCAATGCTCTGTGAGCAGGGCTACGATGTCGTCGGTATCGCGATGCGTCTCGCATCGGAGCCCGCGACGCACATCGCGAAGCGCCGCGGTACTTGCTGCTCGCACGACGACTTCGAAGATGCGCGCCGGGTCGCCGAGCGGATGGATTTCCCCTTCTACGTGATCGATTTGCGCGCGGATTTCAACGCCCGCGTGATCGACAATTTTGTGTCCGAATATCTGGGTGGCCGAACGCCGAATCCATGCGTGATGTGCAACCGCGAGATCAAGTTCGATCGGTTGTGGAGCCGGGCGCGCGCGCTCGACGCCGATTATATCGCGACCGGGCACTACGCACGCATTCATCGCGACGATCGCGGCACGTTTCATTTGCTGCGCGCGGCCGACGACGCCAAGGATCAATCGTATTTTCTTTTCTCGCTCGGCCAGGCTGAATTGTCACGCACGATTTTTCCGCTCGGCAATATGACCAAGGCCGAAGTGCGTGCCCGCGCGCGCGAGTTGGGTCTCGCGACCGCGGACAAGCCCGAGAGCCAGGAAATTTGTTTTGTGCCCGACGGCGACTATGCGCGCTTCGTCGAGCGCAACAGCGCTCCCGCCGCGATTCGAACCGGCCGAATCGTCGATGCAGAGGGCAGGGCGCTCGCCTCGCACGACGGATTGCATCGTTTCACCGTCGGCCAGCGCCGCGGGCTCGGAATCGCGACCGGCGATCGTCTGTACGTGCGCGAAATTCGCGCCGAATCGGGCGAAGTCGTCGTCGGGCGCCGCGGTGAACTCGATTCGGCGGGATTGATCGCAAGCCGCGTCAGCATGGTCGATGAATCGATCGCGTCGCGCGGCGAAACGATGGTCGAAGTAAAAATTCGCTACCGTCACGCAGCGATTCCCGCGTCATTTAATCTCGAAGCCGACGGACGCGCCGAAGTTAGGTTCATCGATGGCGGCCCCGCCGTGACGCCGGGACAGGCCTGCGTCTTTTATCGCGGCGATGAAGTGCTCGGCGGCGGGTTTATCGAGCGGGCGCTCGAGGCTTGATCGATATGCGCTTCGCAATCGCCACGCTCGGATGCAAGGTCAATCAGTACGATTCCGCGATTATCGAGTCGCGGCTCGCGGCGCGCGGCATGGAGCGCTGCGATTTTTCCGAGCCTGCCGACGTTTATATCGTTAATACCTGCACGGTGACTGACCGCGCCGACGCGGAGAGCCTCCGGATTGCGCGGCGCGCGCGCCGGCTGAATCCCAACGCGCGCATCGTGATGACCGGATGCCTGGCGCAGGCGAATCCCGAAGCATTAGCGAAGGCGCGCGAAGTCGATGCGGTCGTGGGACTCGGGCGCCTCGGCGATCTCGAGCGCGTGATCGAATCCGGCGCGGGCGATCGCGTGATGGTGTCCGATCTCCGCAAGCAAAAAGCGCCGATCGAACTTGGCGCGGTGACGCTCGACGGCCACACGCGCGCGTTTCTGAAATTGCAGGAAGGATGCGACCAGTTCTGCACCTTCTGTATCGTGCCATTTTCGCGCGGCGCTTCGCGCAGTGTCGAACCGCGGCGCGTGATGGCTGCGCTCGACGATCTGCACGCGCGCGGCTTCAAGGAAGTGGTGCTGTCGGGCGTGCATCTTGGCGGCTACGGGAAGGACCTCGAGCCGCAAATCGAACTGGCGAATCTGCTCGAGATGGTCGCCGAGCGATGTCCGCTCGAGCGCGTGCGAATCAGCTCGCTCGATCCGGAAGAGTTGAGCGATCGAATCGTGCAGATAATTTCGCGCAGCGAAAAATTCTGCCCGCATCTTCATCTGCCGCTGCAGGCCGGCGACGACGAATTGCTGTCGAAGATGCGCCGCCGCTACCTACGCGAGCATTTTCGCGAACGCGTCGAGAAGGTGCTGAGCGTATGGCCCGACGCCGCGATCGGCACCGATCTGATCGTGGGCTTTCCCGGCGAGACGGCGCGTCATTTCGAGTCCTGCTTTAATTTTGTCGAAGCGATCCCGCTGAGCTATTTTCACGTGTTTCCGTATTCGGTTCGCGCGGGGACCACGGCGGCGAAGTTGCCGGGACGAGTTAATCCTGCGGATATCAAGCGCCGCGCCGCGTTGATGCGAGAACTCGGCGAGCGGAAGCGACATCAATTTGCACGTCGTTTCGTCGGCGCCACACTTAAAGTATTGCTTGAAGAGCGGGCGGAGACCGGCGAGCTGCGCGGCTATAGCCGCAATTACGTGCGGGTCCAGACGCAAGCTCCCGATGAATTGATAAATCACGAAGTCGAGGTGGAGGCCTCAGCAGTTGAAGGCGCCCAATTGGTTGCGGAGATTGTTCGGCCGCGCGGAGCAGCCGCGGCGTCCGGCCGAGCCTCCTGAAAATCCCCGAATCAAGCTCGAGCGCGCGGTGGGCTACACGTTTGGCCGCGCCGACCTGCTGGAGACTGCGCTGACGCATCCGAGCGCCGCGGTGGGCACGGACACGCACTATGAACGGCTCGAATTTCTCGGCGATGCGGTGCTTGATTTGGCGATCGCCGATCTCTTGATGCGGAAGTTTCCGACCGCGAAGGAAGGACTGCTCTCGAAGCAGCGCGCATCGATCGTGAACGCGCGCACGCTGGCGCTCAAGGCGCAGTCGATCGAATTGAACCGAATAATGAAACTTGGCAAGGGTGAAGAAAAGAGCGGCGGACGCGAGAAGACCTCGATCCTCGCGGCGGCGTTCGAAGCAGTGATCGGCGCGATCTACACCGACGGCGGCCTCGCGCCCGCGCAGCACACTATCGAGCATCTGTTCGCTGATGATATCGGCGGGCCCGCGGCCGAGCGCGACTACAAAACTGAATTGCAGGAAACGGCGTACCGCAGTTTTCGGATGCAGCCGGTGTACGAACTGATCGCGACCGAAGGTCCCGATCACGCCAAGCGCTTCACCACCCGGATCAAGATCGCGGGGCGCGATCTCGGCGTCGGCGAGGGCGGCAGCAAGAAGCAAAGCGAGCAGGCGGCGGCGCGCCTCGCGCTCGAGCGCATCATGCAGGAGCGCGTTGAATCCAAATGAATGAGCATCGCGCAGGATTCGTGGCGATCGCGGGCCGGACCAACGTCGGCAAATCGACCCTGGTCAACCGCCTGGTGGGCCAGAAGATCGCGATCGTCACGCCGCGCCCGCAGACCACGCGCCGCAGGATTCTCGGCGTCCGCAGCGACGCGGACTCGCAGATGCTGCTGCTCGATACGCCGGGCCTGCACGAAGCGAAAAAAGAACTGAATCAACGGATGGTGCAGGTCGCGCGGCGCGCAATCGCGGAGGGCGAAGTCATTGTGGCAGTGGTGGAAGCCGGCGATACGCTCCACCCCGGCGATCGGATCGTGCTGACTGACATTCGAGCGCTGAAGCATCCGACCATCATTGCGATCAACAAGGTCGATCGGCTCGCGCGGGCGCGTATCCTGCCGCTGATCGCGGAGATCAATCAGGGCTTTCCGGGAGCGGAAATCGTTCCAATCAGCGCGCTGAAAGGCGAAAACGTCGATGAATTGATCGCGACGATCAAGCGGCTGCTCCCGCTCAGTCCGGCGCTGATGCCCGAGGACGAATACACCGATCAAACCGAGCGGATGATCGCCGAAGAAATCGTGCGCGAGAAAATTTTCCTGAAGATGCGCCAGGAAGTGCCGTTCTCGACGGCGGTGCGCGTCGATGAATTCGTGGAAGAGGCGGAGCGCAATCTCAAGAAGATTCGCGCCACCGTGATTGTCGATCGCGAATCGCACAAGGGGATGCTGATCGGAGCGGGCGGCCGTACGATGAAAGAAATCGCCACCGCGGCGCGGATCGAACTGGAGCAACTGCTCGGCGCAAAGGTGTTTCTCGAAGTTATCGTCAAGGTCGAGCGCAACTGGACGCAGGATCCGCGCAAGATCGCGGAGTTTGGAACGTGACGATGCGCGGCGGATCGAGCGGCGTCGCGCGGGGCGCTGAAGCAAAACGAATCGCGGCGGAAGGATTGCCGGCGGTCGTGCTGGTCGGACGCGCTAACGCCGGCAAATCGACGCTGTTCAATCGAATCGCGAAGGGCGGCCGCGCGATCATCAGCGCGATTCCCGGCACCACCCGCGATTTGAATTTCGCCCGCGCGCAGCACAACGATCGCGAGTTCGTCGTGGTCGATAGCGGCGGCCTGGAGCTTGGCGGACGCGAACGGATGACCGATCGAATCGTGAGCGAGGCGCTCGCCGCAGTTGGCGTCGCGGACGTCGTCGTGTTTCTGCTCGACGGCAAGAGCGGCCTCAGCGACGCGGACACCGAGGCGCTCGGATTGGTGCGCGAAACCGGATGTCCGCTGATCATGGCCGTGAACAAGATCGATCGGCCGGGGCAGGAAGCGCAGGCGTCGGAGTTCTACGCACTCGGCGCCGACGACATCTCCTTTATTTCCGCCGCGCATGGTCTCGGCGTCGCCGAGCTGCTCGATCGAATCGTCGCGATGCTGCCGGAGCGTGATGCCACGCCAGCCTCCGGCCCCGATTTGAGATTGGCGCTGGTCGGTCGGCCCAACGTCGGCAAATCGTCGCTGCTCAACCGGCTCTCGGGATTCGAGCGCGCGATCGTCGACGACACGCCCGGCACCACGCGCGATCCGGTGGACGTGCGGCTTTCGGCTGAGGGCCGCGAGGTGCTGCTGATCGACACCGCGGGGATTCGGCGGCCGACGCGCGTCGAGGGCGAACTCGAGCATCATTCGGTGGGCCGCGCGATCGAAACGATCAAGCGCGCTAACGTCGTGCTGCTGGTGATCGATGCGTCCGAAGGAATCACCGATCAAGACGCACGGCTCGCGCGCCTCGCCGACACCAACGATCGCGCGATGGTGATCGTCTGCAACAAATGGGATGTCGCCGCGAAGCAGGGCCTCAAGCTCGCGACGTTCGTGCGCGACGCTCACGAGCGCTACCCGTTTCTCGAGTACGCGTCGATGGTGTTTACGTCGGCGCTCACGGGCGACGGCGTTAGCGGTATCATCGCGGCGGCGATCGCGGCGGGCGATTCGTGGCGATCGGTGTTTCAAACCTCGATGCTGAATCGAATTCTGGCGGAGGCGACCGCCGCGATGGATCCGCCGCTGGTCGATCGGCGCCGCCTCAACATCATGTATGTCACGCAGGTCGGCAGCGCGCCGCCGCGCTTAAGATTTTTCACCAACGTCGAACGCGGGATTCCTGCTCATTACGTGCGGTTTCTGGAAACTCGGTTCATCAAAGCGCTCGGACTCGTCGGCACGCCGCTCAGGCTCGATTTTCGCCGCACCGGCCGTTCGTGGGTGCAGGGCAGCGCGCCGGCGCGCCAGCCTCGCGGCAAGCCGCGTCCGAGGCAGAAGCCGCAGCGAGCGTGAATCGAGTCTGTGTGGAATCCTATGACGGCGCGCTTCGTACAGCTTCGAGCGTCCGGTATATTCTTCGTTCAATGAATCGCGCAATGAATCGCGGCGTCCCGGGGCAATTTTCGTGATCCTGATTCTTGATTTCGGCAGTCAATACACGCAGCTAATCGCGCGGCGAGTGCGCGAGGCCAACGTGTATTGCGAGATCCATCCGTTCAATCTCGCGCCCGACAAAATCCGCGAGATGAATCCGCGCGGAATTATTCTTTCCGGCGGCCCTGCGAGCCTGTACGAGGAAAACGCGCCCGATATCAGCGACGAGGTCCTCAACCTCGGATGCCCCGTGCTCGGAATCTGCTACGGCCTGTACGTAATTGCGCAGCATCTCGGCGCCGCGAGCGTCGGTTCGCGCGCGGGCGAGTACGGCCCCGCGACGTTGACGATCGACGGCGACGACATCCTGTTCGATGGCCTGGCCGGCCGCGAGCATCGCGTCTGGATGAGTCACGGCGATCGCGTCGAGGCGCTGCCCGCGATGCTCACCGCGATCGCCCACAGCGGAAATTCGCCGTACGCCGCCTTCAAAACGCGCGACGGCCGAATCCGCGGCATCCAGTTTCATCCTGAAGTAGTTCACACTCCCTGCGGCGCGCAGGTGCTGCGCAATTTCGTGCTCAGGATTTGCGGGGAGCGGGGTGACTGGACGATGGCGAACTTCGTCGAGACCAAGCTCGCCGAGATTCGCGCGCAGGTTGGCCCGACCGACAAGGTTCTGATGGGACTTTCCGGCGGCGTCGATTCGTCGGTTGCCGCCGCACTGATTCATCGCGCGATCGGCTCCCGCCTCGAGTGTGTGTTCGTCGATACGGGATTGCTCCGCGCGGGCGAGCGCGATCGGATGGAGCACGTCTTCGCCGGCCAGCTCGGTCTCGAGCTCAAGATCGTCGATGCGTCCGAAATTTTTCTCACGCGCCTCGCGGGCGTGCTCGATCCCGAGCAGAAGCGACGCATCATCGGCCATACCTTTATCGATGTGTTCGAGGAAGAAGCGCAGTCGCTCGGCGACGCGAAATTTTTAGGCCAGGGCACGCTCTATCCCGACGTGATCGAGTCGGTGTCGTTCAAAGGTCCGTCGGCAGTCATCAAGAGCCATCACAACGTCGGCGGATTGCCGGAGCGGATGCGCCTTCAGTTGGTGGAGCCGCTCCGGGAGCTTTTCAAGGACGAAGTGCGCGAGGCTGGCCGCAGCATGGGCCTGTCAGCGGAGGTCGTCGATCGCGAGCCCTTCCCCGGGCCGGGACTAGCGGTGCGAATCGTCGGCGAGGTCACGTGCGATCGCCTCGACTTGTTGCGTCGCGCCGACGCGATCGTGATGGAAGAAACTGCGGCGGCTGGCTTCGGCCCGAGGATCTGGCAATCGTTCGCAGTGCTGCTGCCGCTCAAGACGGTCGGCGTGATGGGTGACGGCCGCAGCTACGAAAGCGTAATCGCGATTCGCGTCGTCGAGTCGCAGGATGGCATGACGGCTGACTGGGCGCGCCTCGATCCGTTGTTTCTGGCGCGCGTGTCGAGCCGCATCACCAACGAAGTGAAGGGCGTCAATCGCGTCGTTTACGACATCACGTCCAAGCCGCCCGCGACTATCGAGTGGGAGTGACATCGTGCGATTGGTAACGTCATCGTGAAGGTCCGCACCCGCTTCGCGCCGAGCCCGACCGGCTCGCTGCACATCGGCAACGTCCGCTCGGGGCTGTTTGCGTGGCTCTTTGCGCGCCACAACGGCGGCGCATTCATCCTGCGAATCGACGACACCGATCGCGAGCGCTCGAGCAAGGAATCGCTCGAGGAACAACTCGGCGATTTGCGATGGCTCGGGATGGATTGGGACGAAGGTCCACCCGATCCCGCGTACTTTCAGACCAATCGCGTCGAGCGTCATCGCACGGCCGCGCTCACTTTGCTGCTCGAGCAAAAGGCCTATCCGTGCTATTGCAGCGCCGAAGAATTGGACGCGAAACGCAAGCAGGCTGAGCGCGAACGCCGCCGCCCGGTGTACGATCGCAAATGCCGCAACCTCGACTTTTCGCCAGACCTTGCGCTGCCCGAAAAAGCGGCCGGCCGCAACTACACGATTCGCTTCAAGGCGCCGCTCGACGGCGAGACCGTGCTCGACGATCTCGTGAAGGGCCGCATGGTTTTTCAGAACGCCGATCTCGACGACTGGATCATCATCCGCTCGGATGGCTCGCCGATTTACAACTTCGCGAGCGTGCTCGACGACGCCGACTTATCCATCACGCACATCGTGCGCGGCGACGATCACGTGCCGAACACGCCGCGGCAGATTCAGATGTTCGAGGCGCTCGGCTTCGCGCCGCCTGCGTTCGCGCATATGCCGCAGGTGCTCGGTCCCGACGGCTCGCCGCTCTCGAAGCGTCACGGCGCGACGTCGGTGATCGCGTATCGCGAGGGCGGGTATTTTCCCGAGGCGATGCTCAATTATCTCGCGCGGCTTGGCTGGTCGCATGGCGATCAGGAAATTTTCTCGAAGGATGAACTGGTCCAGTTTTTCAGTTTCGCCGAATGCGGCAAGTCGGCCGGCATTTTTAACGCCGAAAAATTGTTGTGGCTGAATTTCCACTATCTTAAGCAGCGGCCGATACCGCAGTTGGCGCGCGAGGTCAAGCCGTTCATCGAAAAGCGCGGATGGCCGATTCCGGGTGATGACGCGTGGCTCGAAAAGATGGTCTCGACGCTGCACGAGCGCGCCAAGACGCTCGATGAACTCGCCGAGTTCGCGGTCTTCTATCTGAAGGATGACATCGCGATTGATGCGAAGGCTGCCGCGAAATTTCTGAAACCCGAGATCGCCGAACCACTGCGCGCGTTGGCGTCCGAGATCGGTTCGATCGACGGCGAATTCACGGCGCCGGCGGTGCAGCAGGTCTTCGAGCGGGTTCTCGCGAAGTACAATTTGAAGCTCGGACAACTGGCGCAGCCGGTGCGCGTCGCGATCACCGGAGGCACCGTCAGTCCGGGCATCTATGAAGTGATCGAGGTGCTCGGCAAGGAGCGCACCGTCAAGCGTCTCGCCAGCGCCGTGGAACGCATCAAAAAGGGCACTTGAAGTTCCGCGGCCAGATCATTTCGACGCCGGCATCACGATGATCTGTCCGTTCATCTCCGGCTGATGCATCGCGCAGTAGAAATTGAAAATCCCATCCCTATGGAACGTGAACGTGTACGACGTCTTCGAGAGCGGCGGCAGCTTCAGGTGCATCAGGACCCTTGAATTCGGATCGGCGAGCATCAAATCGTGCTCGTCGTCGGATTGCAGATTCCAGAAAGTCAGTATCGTCGGCACGTCGCGCTGAATCGCGATTAACGTCGGCGAGAACGCATAAACCTCGCCGAATTTTGCGACCGTCTCTTTCGGGCCGGTCTCCTTGATTGCGACCGCTTCGGTCATCACGATCACCTCGGCTTCCGCCTTGCCGGTTTTCGCGACTGAGACGATCTTCGACGCCGCCGCATCCGGCAAGTAGTAGTGCTTGTCGTCGACGGGCGCCGCCGCCGATGCGATCGCGACGAGCCGTGTCATCGTCAGCATCGCCATCACGCGCCACAAAAGTTTCAGTTTTGCTCGATTCAGCACCTACGCCCTCGACCAGAACGCCGCCAAATAGTATCCTTATCATATGAGTGTTCTTGTTCCTTACGTTGTCGAGCAGACGGGCCGAGGCGAGCGGTCGTACGATATCTATTCGCGGCTGCTGAAGGATCGAATCGTCTTCATGGGCGGGACCGTCACCGACGATCTTGCTAACATCGTCACCGCGCAACTGCTGTTCCTCGAATCCGAGGATCCCGAGCGCGAAATCAATATGTACATCAATTCTCCCGGCGGTTCGGTAACGGCGGGCCTCGCGATTTACGACACCATGCAATTCGTGAAGCCGCCGGTGTCGACGCTATGCGTCGGGCAGGCCTCCAGCATGGGTGCGACGTTGCTCGCGGCGGGCGCCAAGGGCCGCCGCTACGCACTTCCGCATGCGCGCATTTTGATTCATCAAGTGTCGGGCGGATTCGAGGGACAGGCGTCCGATATCGAGATTCACGCGCGCGAGGCGCTCCGGCTGCGCGAAATTTTGAACGGAATCCTGTCGCGCCACACCGGCCAGAACATCAAGAAGGTCGAGAAGGACACCGATCGCGACAACTTCATGTCGGCGGCGCAGGCGGTCGAGTACGGCCTCATCGACGAAGTGATCTCGGGACGCCCGGTCAAATCGTCGCTCTAGCAAACGCGCAGAACTCGCAACTCTCAGGATGTGAATCAGGGCGGGCAATCGATGCCCGCCCTTTTTTCGTGCTGCAGGAATCAATTGATCGCGCCGAGCACGCGGCGATAGAGATAGAACCACAGCGTCAGCATCAGCGTGCCGAATCCCACCGCGAATGGATACGCGATAGTCGGCGCATCCATCACCATCGGCAGCAACGCGACCGCCAGCGCGGGCGGAACGTGCACTCGTGTCGCGCGCAATACCACGATTCCGCAAATCATGGCGCTCGCGGCGGTCAGCGGAGTCGCTCCAAAGAAATGCCAGAACGCAAAGCCGCCTGCCGAAGCGAGGAAAGCCGCGACCGGCAGCCTGAATGGCTTGTCAGCCCACGCGCACGACGCCTCGTGCGCGAACATTTCGTAAGCCATCACCACCAACGGCGGAAACAGGATGAAGCGAAGCCCCGTGATGCGGACGACGCAGGCCGCGAGCGCGACGAACGTGAGCAGAGCTATCAGCCACGCGATTCCAGTCGGGTTCGCGTCGGGTTGGGGCTCGCGCGAGACGTCATCGCTCGGACTGGCGTGATATCGCCGCCAGCCGATCGACATCAGCGCGAGCAACGTCGTCCCGAACAGAATCCCGGGCGGATACATCCAGCTTTTGATTCCGAGCACCAGCGGCAGGAGGCCGGCCGAAATCGCGGGCGCGACCGGCGAGCGCATCGCGAGAATAATGGCCAGCGCGCCGATCACGGTGATCATCACCGACGCGACGCCGTAAGGCATGGCGCGCGTCACGACGACACCGAGGATCGCGGTGATGACCGGCGTCAGCGCGAGATACGTCGGCGAATTGCTCCAGCGTCCGCGCGGGCGGCCGAAGACGTCGTAGGAAAGCGCGCCGAGTTCGGGAAACATGATGAAGTAAATTCCGGTGGCGGTGGCCGTCGCGGCAATCGCAGCGATGTAAATCGTCGCGATCGCGTCGGCCGCGATACGCGCGCCGCCGGAAAGTCCCGCCTCGCGATCCGGTTCGAGTTCATACCATCCGCGTTGATACGAGTCGCTGTCTGGCGCGCCAATCATCGCGGCGATATTAGCAGGGTGCGGAAAAAAATCCGCAGTCGGTTTCCAATTCCGATCTAACGTGGAACTGGCTGTTCCGGTTCCTCCGGCCGAAGGGTCGATACAAGGCGGCGTTGGCTCTACAGCTCAGGGGCGCGACGGCCAAGGCTTGCCGGGTTGCTTCCGGGTATTCGCTATTCTAGAATCGCGAATAGCGAATAGAACGCTCAATGAAGCGCATGACACTGAAGCCTCAAGATATTGTGGTCCTGTTGAAGCTCCTCAAGACCGGGGACAAGCGGCCCACCTATGCCCAATTGGCCGTTGATCTTTACATGAGCCCATCCGAGGTGCACGCTTCAATTCACCGCGCTCGCGCGGCGCGGCTGATTCACGGACCCGAACTTGGCAACCGCGTAAACGCTAAAGCGCTCGAGGAATTTATCGTCCATGGGATCAGGTACGCTTTTCCTCCCCAGAAAGGAGGCATGACTCGTGGCATTCCCACCGCTTCTGCGGCCGAGCCGCTTAATCGCAAAATGACGCAGGAAGAGCCCGTTCCGGTTTGGCCGTTCGAGCAAGGTTCCAGGCGCGGCTACGCGTTCCTGCCACTTTACAAAAGAGTTCCTCAAGCGGCGCTGAAGGACCCGGAACTTTACCAGCTTCTCGCGCTGGTCGACGCCCTGCGCGACGGGAGTGCGAGGGAGCGCGCACTGGCGAAACACGAACTCTCCGTTCGGCTCAAGAATTGAGCCTCCAATCGAATAGGCAACTTCTGGCCGCAATGGCGGCTAAGCTGAAGCCATTGCTGCCGGAGATCGTGTTCCTTGGTGGTTGCACGACCGGGCTCCTGATTACCGACCCCGGCGCCTCTCCGGTGCGAGCAACAGATGATGTCGATGTCATCGTGGAAGTTGCGTCCTACGCCGAGTATTCGCGCTTTTCGAAGAGACTTCGCAGCCTCGGCTTTTCCGAAGACTCGTCAGAAGGTGCTCCGATCTGCCGATGGCTGATCGACCACATGAAGCTCGATGTCATGCCGACCGACGAGCGAATCCTTGGCTTCTCGAACCGCTGGTACAAACCCGCAATCGAAACTGCCAACCTCATCCCGCTCGACGGATTCGAGCTAAGGGTTGTGACCGCTCCGTACTTTATAGCGACGAAGCTGGGAGCTTTTCGCGGCCGAGGTAAGGGAGATTTCTATGCGAGCAGCGACCTTGAAGACATCACAACGGTGCTCGATGGTCGCCCGACGGTTGTCGAGGAAGTCGCCGATTCCTCGGCGGCGCTCCGGCGCTACATCGGCAGAGAAATCGGCATGCTTGTCGATAACCCTGAATTCCTAAACGCCCTGCCCGGACATCTCGCCGGTGACCCGATCAGCCAGGCGCGAATTCCGATGATCCTTGGAATTCTGCGGTCACTCCACGGCGGCTTCAAGGCGCGCTGAAGCGAATTCAAAAAGTTCAATCATTGGTTGCGCGAGATATGCGTGAACCCAGGTAGCATGCTCGCGCCTGGCCTTAGAGCAACGGGCCGTCGGTACCGAGCATCGCGCGGCGAATCAATTTGATCGGGATCGCACCCTGCTTGAGAAAATCGTCGTGGAATTTGCCGAGGTCGAATGCCGCTCCTTGCTGGCGCCGCACGTCTTCGCGCAATTTCAAAATCATCAGCTTGCCAAGCTGATACCGCAGATAGCCCGGATCGTCGGTGCCGCGCAGCGCCTCGACCATCGCGTTGTGCGGCGTCTGATAGGCATTGGTCTCGAAAAACTTCGCGGCCTCGTCCACCGTCATCCCGCGCGTGTGCATCCGGATTCCCGCGAGGTAGCGGCACGCGCGCATCAGCGCCATCTGCAATTGCGCGAGCCGATATTTCGGGTCGCCGCGATGCAGCCCTTCGTCGAGCATCATCTGCTCGCAGTATAGCGCCCATCCTTCGGCGTTCGCGCCCGAATGATAAATCCGCCTTACCTGATCCGGCAGCAGCCGGTTGTTCAAGAACTGCACGTAGTGGCCGGGATAAACCTCGTGCACCGACGTATCTGAAATCGCGGGGCGCGCATAGAACGCGAGCAGTTGCGCCTTCTTCTCCGCGCTCCACGACGGCTCCGGCAACGTGACATAGAAAAAAGCTTCGGTGGATTTTTCGAACGGCCCCGGCGTGTCCATCGAGGCGAACGTAGTCGCGCGCATGTACGGTGGTGTTTCACGAACCAGCGGCAACACGTCGGAGGGAATCGCCGCGAGATGATGCTCGAGCACGTAGCGGCGAAGATCTTCGAGCCCAGATGCGACCGCGGGCAGGACTTCCGCGCTATCAGGATGCTCGCGAGCCAGCGCCTTCATCACGTCGGCGGGCGCGCGGCCCGGCTCGATCGCGGCGGCCGTCTTGACGAACTCGGCTTGCAGGCGCGCGAGTTCATTCACGCCAACTGTCTCGAGTTGCTCGAGCGGCAAATCGACCATGTCGGCGTCCGCGAGCATCCGGCGGTACGCGTCAGCGCCGATCGCGTATTTGCCCGAAGCGTGCGGCGTCAGATCGTGCTCGAGCCATCGCGAGTAGTCTTCGATCGCCGCGATCAGATTTGCGTTCGCGCGGGCGAAGTTCGACTTGTCTGGACCGTCTGGCAATTTCGCGAATGCGAGCGGCACGTCGCTCCGAAAAAATGCGATCGTCGCCGCCATCTGCTGCAGCGTGATCTCGATCGCGACCTTCGGCGTCGCAGTCGGCTTCAGATTGATTCGCGCCGCTTCGAGATTTTTGAGCGCGGCGATTTCGCGCGCCGCCACCGAATGCATCCTCGATGGCAGCGGCGCAAAGTCGCGCTTTATCAGCGCGTTGATCGCCGACGTTGGAAGATAACCGCCCGGATCGCGCTCATAGGTGCGAATTTGCTCGTTCCACAGCAGTTCTCCATCCAGATGAGCGAGCAGCCATTCGCGATCGGCCTCGTCCGCCGCAGCCAGCGCGTGCGGATCGTCGCCGCCGAAAATCCTGATCCACTCGTGTGCGTGATCGATTACGGCGGTTGCGCCCGCCCTGGACAAATCGTTAACGCGATCGTCGAAGCGATGATCGCCAAGCGCCGTCGCGCGCTCCGGATAAAGCCGCAGTTCAGCTTCGATGAACTCCGCAGTCTCTTGATGGAAGCGAGCGGCGGAGTTCGATACCGCCGAGTCGGCGCTCGATCGCGAAGAACTAGACGCGAGCAGAACGATGCAGGCAATCAGGCCCGCGCAGCAAGCGGTGGCGGCTCGGATGTGAACCGCTTTCAATCGATTCATGGGGCTGAGACTATTGCCCGATAGCTGGTTGACTGTCGAGAGATGGCGCATCGGATCGTCGCAATATGCCTGACCGGATTCATCAATTCTACGCGGTCGCGTTCGAGGAAAATTTTTCACTGCGCCAGATCGCGCCCGCATTTCCAGAGGCGAGGATCACGCCGCTTGAACTGTACCTGCCGCTGGAGGCCGACGGCGGCTTGTACATATTTCCGTTCGGCGCGGTAGTCACCCACGATGTCAGCGCCGAGAATCGCGAACCAATTTTCAAGCGCCTCGGCAACGTATTGCCGAAGCTTACAAAGCAAATCATCCGCGAGCATTACTCCGTGCTCGAAGATCCGGCCGCGCCGATCGGAATTTTCGACGGGATGCTGCGCGTCGATCGCCTCACGCCGGCCCGCTCCGGCGTAGTCGCGTTGACCGTCGCGCAGAGCGCCGCGATGGAATACTACGAGCACATCGTCGACGATCTGTTGGATCGCACCGGCAAACTGGTGCAGCGGCTCGAATCGCACGGCACAGTGCAGTTTCGCGTCAAGCCGTTGCATCGATTTATCGGCGAATCGATTTCGACCCGCACCGAGGTGCTCTCGATTCTCCATCTGCTCGACAAGCCCGCCGCGACCTGGGACGACCCCGCGATGGATCGCATCTACGACGATCTCCGCGACGAGTTCGATCTCGTCGATCGCTACGCCGCGCTGGCCAGCAAGCTGCAGAGCATCCAGGATTCGCTGGTGCTGGTGCTCGACGTCGCGCGCGAGCGCCGCCTGATTCTGCTCGAGGTCGTGGTCGTGCTGCTGATTCTGCTCGAAGTCCTTCTGAGCTTCGCCCACTTCGCTTGAGAGTTCTGCTGCCGCTGCCCCGGCCGAATGACTTGACAGCATCGAGCTGCTGACGCGATAAACGCCCCATGGCACAAATCAAAGTTGAACGCGGCCTTCATCACGGAGTTCCATACGCGCCGGACATGCAGGAGGGCGGCAAACGCCCCGAGCCGACTTGGAGCACGCTGCGCGATCAGGTGCGCGAGGCCGATTCGCTCGGCTACGACACGGTGCTTGCGGTCGAAACTCAGCACGATCCATATCTCGATCTCGCGATCGCGGCGCAGGAGCCATCGAAGATCGAACTCGCCACGGGCATCGCGCTCTGCTTCACCAAGAGCCCGGTGGCGACCGCCTACACTGCGTGGGATATCCAGCGCATGAGCGGCGGGCGCCTGGTGCTCGGTATCGGCTCGCAGGTCAAAGGCCACGTGACGCGCCGCTTCGGGATGCCGTGGTCGAAGCCCGCGCAGCGGATGAAGGATTACGTCAACGCGATGCGCGCGTGCTGGGAGACGTGGCAGACCGGCGAGCCGCTGGATTTTCGCAGCGAGCATTACAATCTCTCGCTGATGACGCCGAATTTTTCGCCGCCGCCGCAGGCTCATCCGCATATTCCGGTGCTGATCGCGGCGGTGCAGGAGCGGATGCTCCAGGTCGCGGGCGAAGTCTGCGACGGCGTGCGATTGCATGGAATCGTCACGCGCAAATATCTCGATCAGATCGCATTTCCAAATTTGAAAAAGGGCTTCGACAAATCCGGACGGCCCGCCTCGGAGTGGGACAATTTCCAGATCGGCGGCGGCGGATTTCTCTGCGCCGCGAAGGATCAGGATTCGCTCGCGCGCGCCGTCAACTCGATGAAATCGACGATCGCGTTCTACGGCTCGACGCGCTCATACCGCTCCAGCTTCGAGATCGACGGATGGGGCGACACCGCCGATCAGTTGCACAAGATGTCCGTGCAACAGAAGTGGCCTGAGATGTCCAAGCTCGTCACCGAAGAGATGGTGCACGCCTTCGCGGCCGTCGGCACCTACGATCAAATCGCGAGCGTCATCAAGAAACGCTTTGCCGGCGCCAACCGCCTGTCGTTCGACATGTCGATCAAGAACGATCACGATCGCGGCGTGCTGAAGGAGATCGTGCAGGATCTGCACCGTCCGTGATCGATCCGTCTGCAGCAGTGTAACGTCGCACTGATCCAACGTGTGAGCGATGCTTGGCCGAAGATTGCGCCGGCGCTAATCTGCGCGCGAGGTAGTTGCGATGGCATCGAAGCGCGACGGCAAGGCGGCGTCATTTGTGCGGCTCGCGTCGGATATCTGGGCGTTCCAGACCACGGCGGTATTGGCCGCGGCGCTGGAACTCGACGTCTTCAGCGCGATCGGATCGGGCAAGCGCACCTCCGTTGAGATTGCGTCCGCCACCAATTCACAGGTGCGCGGGATGGAACGCCTGCTCGATACGCTCACATCGCTCAAGTACCTCAAGAAAACCCACAATCGCTACGGACTCGAGCCGATTGCAGCGACGTTCCTCGTGCGCGAAAGTCCGATGTACATGGAAGGAGCGTCGCAGGTTATACGCGGCATGACGATGCTCTGGTCAACGCTCGCCGACGCGGTCAAGGCGGGTGCCAGCCTCGCCGGTCCGGTTTCAGAAGATCAGGCGCGCGCGTTTTTTCCGATCCTCGTCAAACAGATCTTTCCGATGAACTACACCGCGAGCCAGTCCGCGATCCGCAAGATGCCCAAGGCGCGGCTCTCGCGAATCCAGCGGATTCTCGATATCGGCGGCGGCGCCGCAGCGTGGTCGATTCCGTTTGCGGAGAATCTGCGCAAGGCGCGCGCCACTCTGATCGATTATCCCGAGATGACCGCGATTGCGCGCGAATACGCGGCGCGGTTCAAGGTTGGCGATCGGTTCGATTTTCTCGAGGGGAATTTTTTCGAGATCGATTGGGGCAGCGAGCAATTCGACCTCGCCATCCTGGGCCACATCGTTCACGGCGAAGGAGTCGAGCGCGCCAAACAATTGATGCGCCGCGCCTGCATCGCGCTGAAACCCGGCGGCATCCTCCTCATCGCCGATTTTATCCCCAACGAAAATCGCACCGGCCCCGCACTCGCGCTGATGTTCGGCCTGAATATGTTCGTCGCGACGCCCGAGGGCGGCGTTTACACGATGGGCGAATATCGCGCGTGGCTCAAGGAGGCGGGCTTCAAGCGCGTGACCACGGTCGCCGCCAACGCGCCTTCGCCGCTGATCCTCGCGCACAAATAGTCGATCGCAATCTCTACGGCGCTTCGCCGATATCGGCGAGCTCGAGATCGGACGCCGCGTAGGTCGAGCACATCAGGATGTACCCGCGCTCGCGCTCGTCATCCATCAGGCCGAACAAATCTTCGCCGGGCATCCTGACCTCGCCGCGAGCCACGCGCGCGACGCAAGTGCCGCACATTCCGCGCCG
This sequence comes from Candidatus Binatus sp., assembly GCF_030646925.1. Lineage (NCBI taxonomy): Bacteria > Candidatus Binatota > Binatia (SeqCode) > Binatales (SeqCode) > Binataceae (SeqCode) > Binatus (SeqCode) > Binatus sp. (SeqCode). The sequence continues at coordinate 95,693 of NZ_JAUSKL010000122.1, forward strand.
GCATCCGTAAGGGAAATCGAGGCCGGCGTTTTCCGCCGCTTCGAGGATCGTCTCGCCGCGGTGCGCTTCGAACGTGACGCCGCTTGAGCCGATCGTGATGCGATAGGCCATCGTCCGAGGATTCTGTAGCGGGATTCGCCGACATACAAATTGTATTGCAGTACGGCGTCGGCGCGGCGTTTTACGATGATGCGGGCGTGACGGCCTCGCCGTTGCGCAATTGCGCGGGCGGTACCACGATCACCATCTCGCCGCCGTTCAGCCCCTGCTTCACTTCGACGCCTTCCTGGTACTCGCGTCCGAGCGTCACCGGAATTGAATGCGCGATACCGTCGCGGATCACCCACACCGAATTCGAATTGCCCTCGGTCACGATCGCCTTTTTCGGCGCCAGCACAGTCGGCGCAGTTTCGACCTTGGTGGTTGGAGCACTCGAGAGGAAGGTGACCTTCGCGCTCATCTCGGGTTTGATTATTTTCAAATCCGGCTGCAGGATTCGCACCTCGATTTTCACCGTGCCTTTTTGCCGATCGGCCTGCGGATAAATCTTCACGACTTTGCCGGCGAACGGATTATCGGGATAAGCGTCCGGGATCACCGTGGCCGGCGCGCCCATCACGACCTTCGAGATGTCGCTTTCGTTGATATCGACTTCGCAGCGCAAATCGCTCAAATCCGCCAGTTGCGCGATATCCGTCGTGCCGCCGCCGGCCTGGATCGTCCCGCCAAAATTGATCGTGTCGCCTACCTCGCGATACTTCCGCAGCACCACGCCATTGATCGGCGACCTGATCACGGTCTGGCTGACGTTGAATTTCGCATAATCGATCGCGCCGTCAGCGCGCTTCAGCGCGGCCTCGGCTACCGACAACTGATTCTCCGCGTCGTCGAGCGCGTCCTTCGACTGGACGCCTTCCTTGTATAGCTCGCGCACCCTCTTCGCTCGCTGGTGCTTGAGCTTCACGTTTGCCATCGCCAAATCGCGATCCGCGTATGCCTGCCGCAGTTGCGCCTGGTAGTCGCGATCGTCGATCCGCGCGAGCAGGTCGCCGCGTTTTACCTTCTGGCCCTCTTCGATCGGCTCCGCGATGATCTGGCCGAGAATCTTGGTGCCGATCACGGTGTACTTGTGCTCGGTGATGATGTAGCCGCTGCCGGTGAGCAGCGTGCCGGCTTGCCCCGCCTGCTTCATCGTGACGATCGCGGTCTGCACTTCGATCGGACGGCCGAGCGTGCGCTGATAGATCAGGTATCCCGCCGCGCCGATCACGGCGAGCACCACCAGCGCAATCGCGGCGGGCAGCAATCTTCCCGGCCGTTTCGCTTCCGGCGCGCGGGCAATCCGGAGCGATTCAAGCTCGCGAATATTCGGTCCGCGGGGAGATTCGGCCGACACGATTACACGCTCCTGAGCGCATCGACGACGGGCATCTTCATCGCCTGGCGCGCGGGCAGCCATCCGCCGACCACGCCCATCACCGCGGCGAAGCAGAGCGCCTCGAGCACGATTGCGAAGGTGACCCGGAAACTGAAAGCCAGGGTCGAGAAGGTAACGAAATTGCCAAACGTGGTCGAGAGCCCATTGATCGGCATCGCCAGCACGATTCCGATCGCGCCCGAAGCCACCGCCAGCACCAGCGATTCGAGCAGGAACGACGCCATCACCGCGGTCGGCGCGAAGCCGAGCGCGCGCAAAGTACCGATTTCCGTGGTGCGCGCCGACACCGACGCGTACATCGTGTTCATCGCGCCGAAGATCGCGCCGACCGCCATGATCACCGCGACGATCATTCCGAGCACTCGCATCTGGTTCGCCACCACCGCCTGATCGCGATAGTAGTCAGTCTCGGTCTGGGCCTGCAGATTGATTCGCGGATCGTCGGCCAGGCGGCGAATCAGCGCTTCCGCGTCTGCGCCGGGCGCGAGTTTGAGGCGCACCGCCGCGTAGTATTTTCCGCGCTGCGCGTCGTCCTGCACATTATGAATGTCGGCCCAAATCTCCGATTCGTATGAACCGCCGTCGGCCGCGATTATTCCCACCACCTTCCACTTGCCGCGCCCGAAGTGCACCGTCGAGCCCAGCGAAACGTCCTTGTAATGCCCGAGCAGGCCCTTGCCGACTACTACTTCGTTCATCGAGGGCGTGAACATCCGGCCTTCGACAATACGCACTTTGTCGTGCACCTTGAGCGCGATCGGCAGCACGCCGCGCACCACGATATTGTCGCGGCCGCCGCCGATTCGATCCATCAGCGCCTGCACCGGCAGTTCGGGCGAAATGTCAACGTCGCCGTTCGCTTCGCGCCGAATCTGCGGCAGGAATTTGAGCGCGTCGAATTGATCGAGCTGAAAGCCCGACACGGTTTCCGTGGTCGCGCCCTTGCGCAGCACGATCAGATTGTCGGCCGAGCCGGTATCCGCGATCGCGGAGTTGAGGCCCGCGACCAGCGCCATCACGATCACGAACACCGCGACCACCAGCGCGATCCCGCCCGCCGTCATCGCGGTCGAGATCCGCCGCACCAGCAGGCTCCTGATGTTGTACTTGAGCGGAATCGCCATCTACGCGACCGTCCGGAGCGCATCGACGATATTGCGCCGCGCCGCCGACATCGCCGGCCCGAGGGCGCTGAAAACTCCGATCAGCGCCGATGCGATCAGGGTCTCACCCAGCACCAGCGGCGGCATCCTGATCGAGCTCAGCGGACCCACGCCGCCGGTGCCGATCGCGAACAGCTTGAGCACGATAAACGCCGAACCGCATCCAAGCAGTCCGCCGAGCAGCCCGATTATCAGCGACTCGGACAGCAGCAGCGACAGGATCGTGCGCGAGGTGAACCCGATCGAGCGCATCACGGCGATTTCGCCGCGCCGCTCGCGAATCGACATCGCGGCGGTGTTGGCCGCCACTAGCCCGATCGTCAGCACCACGATAAAACCGAGAATCTCCGCCATTCTGAAGAACGTGCGATAGGTCTGCATGAAGTTGCCGATGAACGCGGACTCCGACTCCGACAGCGTTTCAGCCGACGAGTTGGCGAAGCCTTCGTCGATCGCCGCGATCACTTGCGGCACGTGCTCGGACTTGTCGGCCTTCACCCAGATCAGGCTCACGAAACCCGGTCGGCCGGCAGCTTCCTCGAGGTAGTCGCGCCGAAAAATCAGGAAGGAGGGCGGCGCCTTGCCCCCCAGCACTCCGACGATCTGCAGCGTCAGGTTGAAGTTGTAGATCGAGCCCTTCAACTGGATCTGCTGGCCAACGTGCAGATGAAAGCGCTTCATCGTGTCGGCGCCGACCACGCATGCGGTTCTTATTTTTTTGAATTGCTCGATCGCCTCGGGCGTCAATCCCCAATCGGTATAGACCTTCTCGATCTGGTCGTGATCGACTGCAAAGTTCGGAAACTGATCGTATAGCTCGTGATACACCCCGCCGAACCAGCTCTGCGTGATCGCCGCCTCGACGTGCGGGATCGCCAAAATTCGCTGCCGGTACGCGACCGGAATCGAATACGCCATGCCGGCGCGATTGTGCGTCGCGATTCGCGTCGAGGCGGCGGTGGCGCCCAGAATTTGATTCGCGACGGTCGGGATACTCACCAGCGCCGAAAAAATGAACAGCGAAACTGCGATCGACAGCACAGTCAAAATCGTTCGCCGCTTGCTGCGAAACAGATTCTTCAAAATCAGTACAGCGTACTTCATGCTCGCGCAGACTCCGTCAAGATCGTTCGCCTAACTCGCAGTTCCTTCGCGATGAAGCGTCACCGGGCCGCCGCCAGTGTGGCAGGTTCGCGATTCACTTTCGATCCGCCATTGTTGTATGTCGAATCCGGTAGCACGGAGCAAGGCATCGAATACCCTGCACGTGGTATTCACAATGCCTGGAGGCCGCAGTAAACGGCCTGCATCGGCGGCCTGAGCGGAGGCTGCCTGCGTTCCGTGTCATCCCGACGGCGCCTTGCGACGAGGCGTGAAACCCGCATCCGGGATTTCTCGCTGCGCTCGAAATGACACGGAGCGGCACCAAGCACATCCGTCATCTTGAGCGGAGGCCGGGGAGTGTCCTAATCACCCGCGCTGCGGGCTAGCTTTACACGGGTTCACGCCTCTGATATTTTGGGCGGCTAAGATAAAGGAAAAAGGGAAAGTAAGAACTCCTGATGCCTCTTCCGCTCTCCCGTAAACGGGAAATCATTCAAACCAACGCTCGAACCACCAATGACAGTGGCTCGCCTGAAGTTCAGGTGGCGCTACTCTCGGGCCGGATCGAACAGTTGACCGGTCATCTCGGGACGCACAAGAAAGACCATCATTCGCGTCGCGGGTTGCTCCGGCTGGTCGGCAAACGCCGACGGTTGCTTGACTACCTGAAGTCACGCGATTTTTCGCGCTACAAAGGGTTGATCGAGAAGCTCGGCATCCGGAGATAGGCCGCACACATATTGCCGCGCCGCCCGCAACATTTCGGGTCAGCGCGGGCCTTGGCCGACCGGCCGGTCGTGTTCAAGGCGCGTCCCCTGCGGCGCCTCGCGGAAACTCCGCCATCGTCACGCGGCCTCAGTCCTCCCTCAGGTGTCAGTTCAATGTATCGAAAACTGGAGATCGATTTTGCCGGGCGCAAGCTCTCGCTCGAAACGGGCCGTCTCGCGCGGCAGGCGCATGGCGCGGTGCTCGCGCAATACGGCGATACCGTGGTGCTCGCTACGGTGGTGTCGGCTTACGAAGGCCGCGCCAACGTGGATTTTCTGCCGTTGACGGTTGATTACGTCGAGAAGACGTTCGCCGCCGGTAAAATTCCCGGCGGATTTTTCAAGCGCGAGGGGCGTCCCTCCGAAAAGGAGATTCTGACCTCGCGCCTCATCGACCGCGCGATGCGCCCGCTGTTCCCCAAGGGCTACGATAAGGAAACGCAACTGGTCGTGACCGTGCTCTCGGTCGATCGCGAGAACGATCCTGACATGCTCTCGCTGATCGCGGCGTCGGCGGCGCTCGAAATTTCGGATATCCCGCACGGCGGACCGGTCGCGAGCGTCAGGATGGGCCGCGTCGGCGGCCAGATCATCGTCAATCCGGGCTACGGTGACCTCGAGGCGAGCGACGTCTCGCTGGTGGTCGCGGCGAATCCCGACTCGATCATGATGCTCGAGGGCGGCGCCGCGATCGTCGATGAAGAGACGATCCTCGAGGCGCTGTTCACGGCGCATGAGGAGATGCAGCCGGTGTTTGCGATGCAGCGCGAACTGCGCAATCTGGCCGGCAAGCCCAAGCGCGAATTCGCGGTGAAGACGCGCGATCCGAAACTGCTCGAGGCGGTCAAGTCGAGTATCGGCGACAGTATCGAGAAAGCGCTCGCAATCAAGAGCAAAAAGGAACGCGGCGCGGCGGTTTACGCGGTGTCGGACAACACGGTCGCGGCGCTGGCGGACAAGTTCCCCGGCCGCGAGAAGGAAATCGCCGACGCATGCGACCACCTGGTGCGGACAGTGGTGCGCGCCGAGATTCTCGACAATGACAGGCGGATCGACGATCGCAAATCCAACGAGCTCCGGCAGCTAAGCTGCGAGGTCAGCGTGCTGCCGCGAACGCACGGCTCCGCATTGTTCACCCGCGGCGAGACGCAGGCGCTGGCGACCGTCACGCTCGGCACGTCGTCGGATGAGCAGAAGATCGACGCGTTGCTCGGTGAGCGCTACAAGAAATTCATGCTGCACTACAACTTCCCGCCATTCTCGACCGGCGAAGTGAAGTTTCTGCGCGGACCGGGACGCCGCGAGATCGGGCATGGCGCGCTCGCCGAACGCGCGATCGCACCGGTGCTGCCCGACGAAGAGAGCTTTCCATACACGATTCGCGTGGTGTCCGAGGTGCTCGAGTCCAACGGCAGCTCCTCGATGGCGACGGTATGCGGCGGCAGCCTGGCGCTGATGGACGCCGGCGTGCCGATCAAGTCGGCGGTCGCGGGAATCGCGATGGGGCTCGTCAAGGAAGGCGACAAGGTCCGCGTGCTGACCGACATCCTGGGCGACGAAGATCATCTCGGCGACATGGATTTCAAGGTGGCCGGCACCACGCAGGGCGTCACCGCGATCCAGATGGACAACAAGGCCGGCGGCGTTTCGAAGGAAATCATGCGCCAGGCGCTGCATCAGGCGCGCGACGCCCGGCTGTTCATCCTCGGCGTGATGGAAAAAGGAATCGAGGGCGCGCGCAAGGACGTATCGCAATACGCGCCCAGAATCGTGACGCTGCATATCAAGCCCGACAAGATTCGCGAAGTGATCGGACCGGGCGGCAAAGTAATTCGCGGACTGGTCGAAGAGACCGGCTGCAAAATCGATATCGAGGACGACGGCACGGTGCTGATTGCGTCGTCGGATAGCGCCGCGATGGAAAAAGCCATCAGCATGATCCAGGCGATTACCGCCGAGCCGGAGATTGGCAAGGTGTATCGCGGCAAGGTGCGCAAAATAGTCGAGTTCGGCGCGTTCGTCGAGATCATGCCGGGTACCGACGGCTTGCTGCACATCTCGCAAATCTCGAGCGAACGAATCCGCCGCGTCGAAGACGTCCTGCACGAAGGCGACGAGATCAACGTGAAAGTGCTCGACGTCGATCGCAGCGGAAAAATACGGCTCTCGATGCGCGAAGCGGAGCAGGAAAAAGGCAAATAAGTCGCATGATTCAAAAAACCGTCCTCGGCAACGGCGTCAGGGTTCTGACCGAGGCGATGCCGCAAGTCGTGTCGTCGTCGATCGGAATCTGGGTCGAGAACGGTTCGCGTTACGAGGACCCGCATGAGAACGGGACTTCGCATTTCATCGAGCATCTGCTGTTCAAGGGCACCAAGACTCGCACCGCGGCGCAAATCGCCGAGGCGTTCGATTCCGTCGGCGGCGTGCTGAACGCCTTCACCGGCAAGGAATACACCTGCTATTACGCCAAGGTGCTGGGCAAGGACCTCGAGATGGCGACCGACGTGCTGGCCGATATTTTTCTCGAGTCCACCTTCGCGTCGGATGAAATCGATCGCGAGCGGCAGGTCGTGCTGCAGGAAATCTCGCAGGCCGAGGACACGCCCGACGATTTTATCCACGATTTGTTCACCGAGAATTTCTGGCGCGGGCATCCGCTGGCGCTGCCGATTTTCGGCTCGGTCGAAACCGTGAACCGGATCAATCGCGAACTGCTGACGTCGTTCATGGCGGCGCGCTACCGATCGGGCCGGGTCTTTATTGCGGCGGCGGGGCAACTCGAGCATGAGCGGCTGACGGCGAAATTCGCGGGGCTGTTCGGCGGAATCGCCGGCGACGGCAAAGTCGAGAAAATCGCGCCGCCGACCGATCGTCCGATCGTGCTGAATCATCAGAAGGATCTCGAGCAGGCGCATATCTGTATCGGCGGCCCCGGAATCAGCCAGACCCATCAATTGCGCTACGCGGCATACGTGATGAACACGGCGCTCGGCGGCGGGATGTCGTCGCGGCTGTTCCAGGAAGTGCGCGAAAAGCGCGGCCGCGTTTACAGTATCTACTCGTTCATCTCGTCGTTCATCGACAGCGGCTACTTCGGCGTTTACGCGGGCACCAATCCGGAATGGGTCGATGAAGTCCTCGAGGTCACGGTGGCTGAGCTGAAAAAAATCGAGAGCGACGGGCTCAAGCCGGCCGAGTTGGCGCGCGCGAAGAGCCAGTTGCACGGCAACATGCTGCTTGGGATGGAATCGACCGACAGCAGGATGAATCGCCTCGCGCGCAACGAGATTTACTTTCGGCGCGACGTCTCGCTCGAGGAACTGTCGGCGGGAATCGAGGCGGTGACCAACGACAACATCGTGGAGCTGGCTTCTTCGTGGTTTCGTCCTGAAAAACTCGCGATGGTGCTGCTCGGCGACCTCAAGGGCCGCGAGCTGACCAGCGACGTATTCGCCCCGCTGGCCTGAGCGGGTTGGACGCTCAATCGCGGGGCCCGCACGGTCTCTCCCCACAGGCTAAAGCCTGTGCCACCTTCGCCGCCGCTCGATTAAGTTAAGCCTGTGCGATATTCGCCGCGATGAATGTTGCGCTACGCACTCGATTCGCGGTATCGCGTACGGCGATGAATCCGACCCTGAAGATCGCGCGAGTGCGGAAAAGTTCGCTGCCGCTTCCCGCATATCAAAGCGAGCACGCCGCCGGAATCGACCTGATGGCGGATATCGACGCCCCGTGGAACATGGCGCCGGGCGAGCGCCGCGCGCTGCCGACCGGTATCGCGGTCGAGATTCCCGTCGGATACGAAGGGCAGGTGCGTCCACGCAGCGGGCGCGCGCTGAAGGAAGGCCTCGGAGTCATCAATTCGCCCGGCACGATCGATGCTGACTATCGCGGCGAAGTTAAAGTATTACTTGTAAATTTGGGACAGCTCCCGATCCGCATCATGCCCGGCGACCGGATCGCGCAACTGGTGATCGCGCCCGTCGTGCGCGCCGAGATCGTCGAGGTCGAGGAACTCGCGCCGACCACCCGCGGCCCCGGCGGCTTCGGTCATACCGGACGCTAGCGGGGCGGGCACGTTGTTGCCGCCACACAGGCTAAAGCCTGTGCCACATGAAAACGCTACTCGATTGCGAGCTTCAAACCGCATAATTTAATCGCATCAGTATCGCAGTTGCCCGTGATGCTTGGCGAATCGGAGAAGCGGTGAAAGATCGACCAATCGAAACCGACGCCGCCGGAACAGATACGGCGTTGATGGCCGTAACGCCAATCGACGGGCGTTATCGCGCGCGCACGCGCCATCTCGAAAACTACTTCAGTGAATTTGCGCTGATCCGCTATCGGGTCCGCGTCGAGATCGAGTGGTACCTGTCGCTCGCGGAAAATCCGGCGATCGATGCGATCGCGAAGCTCGATTCCTTGACCGTGCAAAAGCTGCGTCGAATCTACGAGCAATTCACGCTCGGAGACGCGCGCCGCGTCAAGGAACTCGAAGCGACGACCAATCACGACGTCAAGGCGGTCGAGTATTTTCTCAAGGAACGGATCGCCGAAATCGCTCGCGAGCATGGCGCGGCGCTGCCGGTCGAGATGGTGCATTTCGCGTGCACCTCGGAAGACATCAACAATCTCGCGTACGCGCTGATACTGAAAGAGTTTGTCGAAAATGAACTGACGCCGGCGATCGAAAAAGCGGTCGCGCCGATCACCGCGCTGGCTCATCGATATAAATCGACGCCCATGCTCGCGCGAACGCACGGGCAGGAAGCCTCGCCGACCACGGTCGGCAAGGAGATGGCGATTTTCGCGGCGCGGATCGCGCGGCAATTGAAGCATCTTCACGGGCAGGAATTTCTCGGCAAGCTGAACGGCGCAGTCGGCAACTTCAACGCGCATCGATTTGCGTATCCCGAGGTGGACTGGATCGCGCATTCCCAAAAATTCGTCGCGGGACTGAGGCTCGTCTGGAATCCGCTAACGACGCAAATCGAGAGTCACGATTTTATCGCCGAGTTATTCGCGATCGTCGCGCGCATCGACACGATCCTGCTCGGCTTCTGCCGCGACATGTGGAGTTACATCTCGATCGGCTACTTCGCGCAGAAGACGCTGGCGGGCGAGACCGGTTCGTCGGTGATGCCGCACAAAGTCAATCCAATCGACTTCGAGAACTGCGAGGGGAACCTCGGAATCGCGAACTCGCTGCTCGAGCATCTGGCCGGCAAGCTGCCGATCTCCAGGTGGCAGCGCGATTTAACCGACAGCACCGCGATTCGCGCGATGGGCACGGCGTTTGCCCACGTCGTGGTCGCGCTGGTCTCGCTCGAGCGGGGACTCGCGCGCGTCGAAGTCGACGAGCATCGAATTGCCGAGGATCTCGACGCCGAGCAGGCGTGGGAAGTCGTCGCGGAGGCGATACAAACCCTGATGCGCCGCTACGGGATGCCGCGTCCGTACGAGACATTGAAGGAACTGACGCGCGGGCGGCGAATCGATCGCAAGGTGATCGCCGAGTTCATCGCGTCGTTGCCACTCGACGAGAAGGCCAAGGCGGCGCTCGGTGAGCTGAATCCGCGCAACTACATCGGCCTGGCTGCGGAGCTGGTCGAAAGGTTCGCGCCCGCTGCTCACGAAGTGGGCGCATCGGCGCGGAAAGCATCACGCAAATGAGATTGTCCACATCGGCGCGATTGTAATGTTTATAATCGCGAAAATTTTGTGGATAAGCATCGCGCGCCTTTGTGCTCCTTGCGGCGCGCCCCGCGTATCGTAGTTAAGTTATAATATTCCGAACTCGTTAGTTCCGAGGAAATACCGGTGGAAACCACTCCGCAGAAGCTCGAAATGTTTTACGAGGGCAAGGCGAAGAAACTCTATTCGACTTCCGACCCCGACCTCGTGATCGCGTATTTCAAGGACGACGCGACTGCGTTCAATGCAAAGAAGAAAGGCACGATCGAAGGCAAGGGTGCGATGAACAATCGCATCTCGGAGCTCTTCTTCCTGCTGCTCGAAAAGAATGGCGTGAAGACTCACTTCGTGCGGCGGCTGAACGATCGCGAGATGTTATGCAAGCGCCTCGAGATTATCCCGGTGGAAACCGTGGTGCGGAATATCGTCGCAGGCTCGCTCGCGAAGCGGCTGGGGCGCGAAGAGGGCGAGCAGCTCAAACGCCCGATCGTCGAGTACTACTACAAGTCCGACGCGCTCGACGATCCGCTGATTCTTGGCGACCACGCGATCGCATTCGGCTGGGCGACGGCGGATGAGCTGAAGCAAATACATTCGATGGCGCTGCGTGTGAATGAGTTACTGAGAGAATTCCTCGACGAGCGCCGCGTGATCCTCGTAGATTTCAAGCTCGAGTTCGGACGTCATCACGGCGAGATTCTGCTCGGCGATGAAATCTGCCCCGATACGTGCCGCTTCTGGGACAAGGCAACGCGGCAGAAACTAGACAAGGATCGCTTCCGGCGCGACTTGGGCGGCGTCGAGGATGCGTATCACGAAATGCTGCGGCGGGTTGAGAGTTAGTTGCGCTCCAGCAGTTTCTCGATGCCGAAAATCGGATTCAGTCACGGGAGATCGACTTGCAAGTAAGAGTTTTCGTGACGCCGCGCGCGGGCATCCTCGATCCGCAGGGACGCGCCGTCGAAGGTTCGCTGCACAGCCTTGGTTTCAAAAATGTCTCGCAAGTGAAGGTCGGCAAATTCATCACGTTCGAGATCGACGCGGACACGGCTGAAGATGCTCGCGCGCAGGCGAGAAAAATGTGCGAGCAACTGCTGGCGAACGCGGTGATCGAGGATTTTCGCTTCGAGGTGGATGCGCAATGAAGTGGGGAGTCGTGCGATTTCCCGGCTCGCTCGACGACGCCGACGCGCTCCATGCACTCGCCGACGTGATGCACCAGGATGCCGCGATGCTGTGGCACAAGGAGACCACGCTGCGCGGCGCGGAATGCGTGCTGCTGCCGGGCGGGTTTAGCTACGGCGACTATTTGCGCACCGGAGCGATCGCGCGCTTCTCGCCGGTGATGGAAAGCGTCGCGAAATTCGCGGCTGACGGCGGGCTGGTGATCGGCACCTGCAACGGCTTCCAGATTCTGTGCGAGGCGCATCTGCTGCCCGGCGCGCTGACGCGCAATCGCACGCTCTCGTTCATCTGCGAGCGCGTGATGGTTCGCGTCGAGAACGCCAGCACGCCGTTTACCTGCGCGATGAAGCAGGGCGACCTGCTGCGACTTCCGATCAAGCACGGCGAGGGACTGTATGTCGCGCCCGAAGATGAACTGCGGCAGATGGAAGAGCGCGGCCAGGTTATCCTGCGCTACGTCGATGAAGACGGGCGCGAGACCGAGGCTTCGAACCTGAACGGCTCGACGCGCGCGATCGCCGGCGTCGCCAATGAGCGCTTCAACGTGTTCGGCCTGATGCCGCATCCGGAGCACGCGGTCGAGGCGATGCTCGGCGGCACCGACGGCCGCAAAATTTTCCAATCGATTATCGAGAGCGTGCGATGAGCGAGCGCCCGGTTTCTCTTCCCGGCGAGCCGAAAGTCGATCTCGAGATGGCGCGCGGCCACGGACTTTCGGACGACGAGTATCGCAAGATCGAAGAGATCCTCGGCCGCACGCCGACCTACACCGAGCTCGGCGTGTTCTCCGTGATGTGGTCGGAGCATTGCTCGTACAAGTCGTCGCGGCTGCATCTGAAGAAGCTGCCGTCGAAGAGCGATTTGGTGGTGCAGGGGCCGGGTGAGAATGCCGGCGCGATCGACGTCGGCGACGGCTGGGCCGCAGTATTTAAAATCGAAAGCCACAATCATCCATCGTTCGTCGAGCCGTATCAGGGCGCGGCGACCGGCGTCGGCGGAATCCTGCGCGACATTTTCACGATGGGCGCGCGGCCAGTCGCGAGCATGAACTCGCTCAAGTTCGGCGCGTTCGATCATCCGCGCACGCGCTATCTGCTGGGCGGAGTGGTGGGCGGAATCGGCGGCTACGGCAATTGTGTCGGCGTGCCGACGGTCGCCGGCGAGGTGATGTTCGACGCGGCTTACAACGCGAACATCCTGGTGAATGCGTTCTGCCTCGGCCTCGTTCGCAAAGATGAAATCATGAGCGCGAAAGCGCGCGGTCCCGGCAATCCCGTGCTGTACGTCGGCTCGGCCACCGGCCGCGACGGAATCCACGGCGCCTCGATGGCGTCGGCGGAGTTCGACAAGGAGAGCGAAGCCAAGCGGCCCGCGGTGCAGGTCGGGGATCCGTTCACGGAGAAATTGCTGATCGAAGCGTGCCTCGAAGCGGGCCGCACCGGCGCGATCGTCGCGATACAGGACATGGGCGCTGCCGGGCTCACGTCGTCGTCGAGCGAGATGGCGGCGCGCGGCGGGCTCGGAATCGAACTCGATCTCGATCTCGTGCCGCTGCGCGAAGCGGGACTTACCCCGTACGAAATTCTGCTCTCCGAATCGCAGGAGCGGATGCTGATCGTCGCCGAGCGCGGCCGCGAAGCCGAGTTGCAAGCGGTGTTCGACAAATGGGATCTGCACGCGGTGGTGATCGGGCAGGTTACTGAAGACAAGCGGTGGCGCGCGCGCTGGCACGGCGAGATCGTAGCCGATATCCCGGCGGCTCAGATCGCCGATGCGGCCCCGATGTACGATCGGCCGTCCGCTCCGCCGAGGTCGCATCCGCCGATCATGGCGAGCGTCTCGCCGCTGCATCCGGAATCTGCGAAAGCGCTGCGCGCGCTGCTCGACAATCCCAACGTCGCGTCTAAGAAGTGGATTTTTCGCCAGTACGATTCGATCGTACAAAGCAACACGGTCGAAGGACCCGGCGGCGACGCGGCCGTGATGCGAATCAAGAATTCGAGCCGCGGCTTTGCGCTGAAGGTCGATTCAAATCCGCGCGCCTGCGCGCTCGATCCTTATATCGGCACCGTCGCGACGGTATGCGAGGCGGTGCGTAATGTCGCGTGCGCTGGAGCGCGGCCGGTCGGAATCACGAACTGCCTCAACTACGGAAACCCAGAGCGGCCCGAAGTGATGTGGCAATTCACGCGCGGCGTCGAGGCGCTGCGCGACGCAGCGATCGCGTTCGGCACACCGGTCGTGAGCGGCAACGTGAGCTTCTACAACGAGACCGAGGGGCTCGCGATCCCGCCGACGCCGACGATCGCCGTGCTGGGCGTGCTCGACGACGTCGCGCGGCACGTCACGCAGCAGTTCAAGAATCCTGGCGACGCGATCGTGATATTGCGCACGGCGAAGCCGTCGTTCGCGGCGAGTGAGTACGCTGCTGCCTTCGGAATCGACGACGCCACGATGAGTCCGATCGATCTCGCGCGCGAACAGGCGCTGATCGAGGGGCTGGTTGCCGGGGCTGAACTCGGGTTGATAAGATCGGCTCACGACGTAGCCGAGGGTGGGCTTGCGGTGGCTCTCGCCGAAGGATGTTTCAATTCGAGGACGCCGCTGGGCGCTCAAATCGATACGGAGCGCGCGGAGGTTATCGACGCCGCGGAGTTGTTTGGCGAAGGACCCTCGACGGTGGTGATCTCGGTCGCCAACGGCGACGTCGCGCGAATCGAGCAATTGTTTTCCGGCAGCGGTCTCGAAGTTACGCAGATTGGGCGAGTGATCTCCGAGCCGCGCCTCAGGATTGGCGATGCGATCGACGAGGACGTGCGGGACTTGATGCGAATTTACGAAGACGCGATTCCGAGGAGGCTGGCCGCCGGTGACTGAAACAGAAACCGACTTGGCTGTCGAAATTGAAGAATCGAAACTCGACGCGTTCCATGAGGAATGCGGCGTGTTCGGCGTGCATCAGCATCCCGAGGCGGCGAACCTCGCCTACCTCGGCCTCTACGCGCAGCAGCATCGCGGGCAGGAATCCGCCGGCATCGTTTCGTCCAACGGCAAGTCGCTGATCTCGCATCGCGGGATGGGTCTCGTCGCCGACATCTTCAACAGTTCGATTATCGCCAAGCTCGAAGGCACCAGCGCGATCGGACACAACCGCTATTCGACCACCGGTTCGACCACAATCAATAACTGCCAGCCGCTGGTGGTCGAGTACGCGCGCGGCGGACTCGCGCTCGCGCACAACGGCAACATCGTAAATTTCCAGGAATTGCGCGAGCGGCTCGAGTCGACCGGATCGATCTTTCAATCGTCGTCCGACAGCGAGGTGATGATTCATCTGATCGCGGCGTCGCGCGCGGCGACGCTGCCTGAGCGCGTCGCGGAAGCGCTGGCGCAGGTGCGCGGCGCGTATTCGCTGGTGGTGCTGACCGAGACCACGCTGATGGCGGTGCGCGATCCGCATGGCTTCCGGCCGCTGGTGCTCGGCAGCCTGAACGGCGCGACGATCGTCGCCTCGGAAACCTGCGCGCTCGATTTGGTGCGCGCGGAATATATCCGCGAGATCGAGCCCGGCGAGATGATCATCGTCGATGAAAGCGGCCTGCATTCGATTCATCCGTTCGCGCACGCGCCGGCCACGCGATGCATCTTCGAGTACGTTTATTTTTCGCGCCCCGACAGCCAGGTGTACGGGCGCAACGTGTACCAGGTGCGCAAGCAGCAGGGGCGGGCGCTCGCGCGCGAATGCCCCGCCGACGCGGAGATCGTGGTGCCGGTGCCGGACTCGGGCACGCCGGCGGCGCTCGGCTACGCGGAGGAATCGGGCATTCCATTCGAGATGGGACTGGTGCGCAGCCATTACATCGGGCGGACGTTTATCGAGCCGCGCGAATCGATTCGCCATTTCGGCGTGAAGATAAAGTTCAATCCCGTCGCAGAGTTGCTGAAGGGCAAGCGTATCGTGCTGATCGAGGATTCACTCGTGCGCGGCACCACGCTCAGAAAAGTGATCCCGATGCTCCGGCAGGCGGGCGCGCGCGAAGTTCACATGCGAATAGCGGCGCCGCCGACGACCAACTCATGCTTCTATGGAATCGACACGCCGACGCGCGAGGAGTTGCTGGCGTCGTCGCAATCGGTCGAACAGATTCGCCGCTACATCACGGCTGACTCGCTGGGCTACCTGAGTTGGGACGGCCTCTACTCGTTCAATGGCGAGAGTCGGGAGGGATTTTGCGACGCGTGCTTCACCGGAAACTATCCAGTCGAGATTCCGCGCGGCAACGGCCCCGCGCAGTTGCATCTGTTTCTCGCCAACGAGGATGGGCTGAAGGCCGACCGCCGCTAGCCGATATCATCCGTCTTGAGCGGAGGCTGCTCCTCATACCTCTCCCGTAAAATAACGGGCGAGGTATAGGACGGCAGCCGTCGCCTCAGAATGACGAAATTGAGCGACCGAAAGGGAGGCGCCTCAGAGCGAGGTGCCCAGGATGTCCTGCACGAAGTGTGGCATCGTGTTGCGCGAGACCATCACGCAGATGAAATCGCCGCGCGGATAGTAGCTCATGCACACGCGATAACCCTTGTAGCTATAGTAGCTGTGGCCCCCGACGGTTTGTGTCGCACCTTGGGGCAGTTGCATCCCGTGCGCCTTCATGAACGCGCACAGAATCGAACTGCCCTCGCCACGATAAAAGGTGAACGCAGCGAGGCTGCCATCGGAGAGCCGATCGAGGCGACCGCCTACCAGCCGATAGCCGCTCGGTTGCAGGTTCCAGAGCAGGCCGGGCATCTTGTGACCCAGATAAGCGTCCGAGATATCTGCCGGTGACGCGGACGGGACGTTAGGCTCGAAGTGAGCGTCGAAATGTTGGTAGCGCGCGATTGCTACGTCGAAGGCTGGAACCGCGCCTGCCGGTGGGACGCCTCCGCCATGAAAGATCACGAATGCGATCACGGCCGCCGCGGCGGCCGCGGTCGGAATCCATAGCCGCGCGCTCCGCAGGGCGGAGAGCGCAGCGCGCCTGGTCCGCTGCGGCCGTTCGCGATTCCCGGCGGCTGAATCGACCGCGTCCAGCGCAGCGAGAATCGAGCCACGCACCTGGGCAGGCGTCTGATAGCGCCGCGCGCGCTCATGAACCAGCGCCTTGACCGCGCGCTCTTCGGCATAAAGAAGCCGGCAATTGGCGCATCCCTTGAGATGCTGCTCGACGGCGCCGGCTTCGACCGCGCCGAGCTCGCCATCAACGTGGGCGTCCAGGTACCGCTCGATGTAAGTGGTGCAATCCATTGTTGAGTTTCCGCGCTATGAGCCGCTGACGCTAGAAACCGCGGCCCGGCGCCGAACCCCCTCGCTACGATGCGCCATTAACGTCCAGTAGGCTTCGTGCTTCGCGTGAGTCAAGAGCGAATTATTCCTCTAACTTTGGCGTAACCCGCCAGCGCCTCGCGCAGCATCGATCGCCCGCGCGATACCCGCGATTTTACCGTACCGATCGGAATGTTGAGAACCCCCGAAATTTCCTGGTAGCTCAATTCCTCCACATCCACCAACAGCAGCGCCTCGCGAAATTCGTCTGGCAATTTAGCAAGCGCCGCCTCGACTTCCTGCTCCATCCCGTAGCCCGCCAGCAGGGCTTCAGGGTTCGATTCGGCGTGATTCCCGCGGATGCTTTCGAGTTCTATCCTATGCTCGAAATCCTCCGCGCTCGAGGCCGGCTGCTCGCGCGCCGTCCGGCGGTACCCGTTGCGAAAATTGTTGAACAGTATCGTCAGCAGCCACGCCCGGCAGTTGGTGCCGGCTTCGAACTGATGAAAAAAACGATAGGCCCGCAGCGCAGTTTC
Source organism: Candidatus Binatus sp. (assembly GCF_030646925.1). NCBI lineage: Bacteria > Candidatus Binatota > Binatia (SeqCode) > Binatales (SeqCode) > Binataceae (SeqCode) > Binatus (SeqCode) > Binatus sp. (SeqCode). Next base: position 112,888 of record NZ_JAUSKL010000122.1, read on the forward strand.
CTGCAGCAGATCGTGGGCGTCGTCGGGGTTGCGCGCAAGGCGCATCGCCGTGCTGTAGAGCGCGTCGAGATGAGGCAAAGCCTCCTCTTCGAACCGCTTGCGGCGGTCGTCGCCGATGCCACCCTTGCCCGCCATATGCGAAGTCTAGATACATAGCATCCCGTATCATTAAAATCTTGCGGCGGCCCGATATGTTCCCGCCGAGCGAAACTAGCTTGCGATTGCGGCGATAATTTTGAACCGGATCGCGCGACTGGGATGTAACTCGGCGGCCGCAGGCGCATCCTAGAAGAGGAAAGTCGCTATGTAACGCGCCAGGAATTCGCTAAGACGATTACTGGCGGCGGGCGCGGGAATTTTGCGGCTGCGTTCGCGGTTACGACGGATGAATCATGACAAGACGCCGGAGACAGGCTCCGGCGACAATCGAAGGGAGATTCGAACGATGAACAGATCGAGACTTACTGGTGCGGTTCTGGCTACGGCGGTTGCGCTGTCGTTCATGGGCAGCGCGGCGCTCGCCGCGGACGAATCGAAAGCGGCTGCTTCGGAGGTGAAATGCGTCGCCGGCAATGCCTGCAAAGGGCAAAGCGCGTGCAAGAGCGCCGCGAGCGACTGCAAGGGCCAGAACGCATGCAAGGGCAAGGGCTATGTCATGATGACCAGTGACAAGGAATGCATGGCGGCGGGCGGCAAGTCGGAAAGCGCTCCGAAGAAGGAGTAGGCATTGAGGTGATCGAGCACTGGACGCGCGAGCAAGAGGCTCGCGCGTTCATCGCACTGGCGCCGAACGAATGCGACTGCGATGAAGCGGACTGACTTCCCATTTCTTGGTTTTGGCGCCGGCCTTCGCCGCCCGCATTACAGCTTCGTGCTGGAGCATCCGCGGTCGCAGCGGCAACCCAGTCAAGAGCTTCAGCAAGAACAAAAGCCTGAATCAAAGGTCGATTGGTTCGAAGTCATCTCGGAAAATTTCATGGTCGACGGCGGCCGCGCGATCGAAGTGCTCGAGGGCGTCCGCGAGCGCTATCCGATCGTATTGCACGGCGTCTCGATGTCGCTCGGATCGAGCGATCCGCTGAATCGCGACTACCTGCGAAAGCTGCGCGATCTCGCGCGGCGCTTCGAGCCGGCGTGGATTTCGGATCATCTGTGCTGGACTGGGGTTGGCGGGCGCAATCTTCACGACCTGCTCCCGCTACCATACACGACCGAAGCGCTCGCGCACGTCGCCGAGCGAATCCGGCAGGTGCAGGATTTCCTCGGACGCGCGATTCTGATCGAGAACGTCTCGAGCTACATGGCGTTTGCGGATTCGTCGATGCCCGAGTGGGAATTTCTCGCGGAGATCGCCGAGCAGGCCGATTGCGGCATCCTGCTGGACATCAACAACATCTTCGTGAGCGCGTTCAATCATCGCTTCGACGCGAACGAATACCTGGACGCGATCCCGGTCGAGCGGGTGGTGCAATATCATCTGGCGGGCCACAGCGATCACGGCACGCATCTGCTCGACACGCACGATCATCCGGTGTGCGAGGGCGTGTGGGCGCTGTACGAGCGCGCGGTGCGCCGCTTCGGCAAGGTATCGGCGCTGATCGAATGGGACGACAACATCCCGGAGTTTTCGGTGCTGGCCGAGACCGCCGATCGCGCGCGAGCGATTTACGAAAAGATTGTGCGCGAGACCGCATCGCAGAGTCCCCATGACAACTTCGCTGAAAAATCTGGAAAGCCTGCTCTACCGGCTGATCACCGCGCCTAGCGGTGTCGCCGAAGGGCTCGCGGCGGAACGTAATCTGCCGCGCGGCGGACTTGACGCAGTTGTCGTCGGCGATGAGCGCCTGTCGGCAGCCGAGCGAGTCGATATCTACGCCAACATGTATTTCTATCGGCTGCTCGACGCGCTCAAAGAGGATTATCCCGCGACGCTTGCGGTGCTCGGCGCCGACGGTTTTCACAATCTCGTGACTGGCTACCTGCTCGAGCATCCCCCGACCGAGCCTTCGATTTTCTATTGCGGCCGCTTTCTGAGCGGCTTTCTGCGCGACCATCCGCTCAGCGCGGATGCTTCATACCTCGCGGATTTGGCGGCGCTGGAGCGCGCGACGGTCGCGGTATTTCACGGTCCCGACGCGGACGCGCTCGACGCCGACACGATGCGCGCGACGCCGCCGGATGAATGGCCGGCGCTACAACTGCGATTGCATCCGGCGGCGCAGATACTGCACGTGAAGTGGCGCGTCGTGGAATTGTTGCGCGCGATCGAGGAGCATCGCGAGTGGAAACCCGCGCAATCGAGCGCCGCCAGAATCGTCGTGTCGCGCCGCGATCGGCGAGTACTCTATCGCGAGCTCGAGCCGCTCGAGTATAGCGCAATCGACTCAGCAATCACGGGCGCCACGTTCGCGGAAATCTGCGATCTGGTCGGCGGCGACGCCGACGCGGGCGGCCTCGATCCGGTCGCGACGCTGAATCGATTGCTCGCGCGATGGCTGAGCGACGGCATCTTCACTAAACGAGCCTTCGCCCGGATCAAACGAAACGCGCTATAGATCGCGGCGTGGGCAGTGGCGACATACGCGTCGAGCAGCTATCGAGTCTCGAGCAATTGCTCGAGTTTGCGCGGCTGCCGTACCAGGTTTACGGCAATCGCGACGCGTGGTGGCCGCCCGACGTGCAGAACGAAATCGATTTGCTCGCGGGCAAGAGCCTGCTCTCGACGTACCTCGAGATGGCGCCGTTTTGTGCCCGCCGCGGCGGCCGAATCGTCGCGCGCGTCAGCGCCATCATCAATCGACGTTACATCGAGCATTGGCATGAGCCGCTGGGACATCTGATTCATTTCGAGGCGCTCGACGGCGCGGACGATGGCGTCGCCGCGATGCTCGAGGCTGCGGTGCAATGGCTTGAAGCGCGCAGGATGCGCGCGGTGCGGAGCGGATTCGCGGCGTTCCTCGACTATCCGTATGCGATCGACAACTACGGATCGCTGCCGTCGTTTTTGCTGCGCGGCAACGGCCCCTCCTATCATCGATATTTCAAGGAAGCCGGCTTCTTTACCGAGAAAGGCCAGGTCGATTACACCGCATCGCTGACGCCGGAGTGGACGGTCCGCTACCGCGGCATCAGCGACGCGGCGTCGGCGGCGGGCGTACGCGTTCGCAGTTGGCGTGAGTACGGATTCCTCGCGGCAATCGACGCGTGGACGGAGGTCACCACCGCCGCTTTCGATCGGCACTGGGGCTGGCATCCGGTCACCAAAGCCGAAGTGCGCCCGATGCTGACGGCGCTGTGGGAAACGCCGGTCGCGGATTTGTCGATGCTCGCGACGATCGGATCGGACGTCGTGGGCGCGGTCTTCTCGGTACCCGATCTGAGCCCGATGCTGGTCAAGGTGCGCCCTGGCGCGAGGCTCGATCCCGAGCGCGGCGGCGGCACTCGCGGCGCCTTGATCAATATCGGCGTGCTCGAGTCCGCGCGCGGCCGCGGTGTTGCGCTCGCGATGACGGCGCGATCGTTTCTCGCGATGGCCGAGCGCAAGATGCGTTTTGCCGGCTACACGCTCGTGCTCGACGACAACTGGGCCTCGCGCCACACCGCGCTCAAGGTGGGCGCGCGCGTGACCGGCAATTTCGTGGCGTATCGCCGCGATCTGGCAACCGCTCAACGCCAGTAATGTGCCGCTCGGCACCCGTGGCGCGCCAGCGAGCATCCGGCGCGCAGTCCTCGTGCTTCCCGTGTGGTAGGACAGGGGGGGGCCATCGGTGTATCGAGCACCATAACCAAGCCACTATCTCGAACGGCGTCGAATCGGAGCGAGATCTCGAAGATGAAAAAATCGATCGGATCGGTATGCCCGGCCCTGATGGCAGTCCCGGCTCTCGTGATGATGATCATGCTCGCGAGTGCGCGGCAGGCTGATGCGCAAGTGAAACCCGGTGACGTCATCACGGCCAGCAATGCCGCGCAGGTGAAGGACCTGCTTAGTCCGGGTGCGTATCAGGCAGTTACCAAGGGCATGACGATCAATATCGTCGCGCCGGGGCGTATCGATTGGCCGCCACCGTATCAAAACGCGACTGAAAAATATGCGAGCCAGGTGCGTCTCGCGCCGGACCATCACGATTTACTCGGTTACGTCGCGGGCCAGCCGTTTCCGCTGCTCGATCCGAATGATCCTGACGTTGGAGTCAAGATCATGTGGAATCAATACTTTCGCCCGATCGCGACCGATGACTTCGATCTGCGTTTCTTCGAATGCCAGGTCGCGACGCAAAATCCCGGGGCCCCGCAACAACTCATGAAGATGACCCAGATTGGGCATTTTGCAGGCTATTTCGACCTCGGCCGCACCGAAGTCGATCCGTTGCCAGCCGATCCGGACTTCGTGAAAACCGGCATCTGGGCGCGTTACGCGGCGTACCCAACAATCGAGCCGGCCGAAGATCGCGGCAGCGGCGGAATTCGTTATCGCTATTGGGATGCGAACCGGGCCGACGACACCTGGGCGTACATCGTCGGCAGCCGGCGTATCCGGCGCGTGAACGAAGTGATCTTGAGCGCGTCGCCGGGACTCTCGACCTGGGACGCGGACCACGCGGGCGGGTTTGCCGCGAAGCCGCAGGAATACAACTTCAAGTTCCTCGGCGAGAAGAGCATGCTCGGATGCGTCCACGCGAAAAATTCTCCGGCTCATCCGTGCCCGTCCGACGGCGGCGCTACCTCATGCGGCGAGGACTGGGAGATGCGCCATCTGTACATGGTTGAGGTGACGCCGCGTCCCGAGCGAATCACCGGCATCCTGCAGTCGAAGACGATCGTCTATATCGACGGCGAAGGATGGTTCAATCCGTACGTGGACAGTTACGATCGCAAGGGCGAACTGTGGAAGACGCAGATCTACCTGATGACATATCGCGACCGGCCGGTGCCCGACGCGAAGATCGCAGTCTATCCATTCAAGCGGGAATTCAACCTTGCCGCGTCGAGCGTCGATGTGCAAAGCGGGGTGAGTACGACCTGCTATCTGCCGGGACCGAACACCGCCGAGCGCGAGTGCTGGTATATCAATATGGGCGCGGTCGATCGCGATTTCTTCATGACTGACGCGATGGCGAAGGCCGGCCACTGATTCGGATGTAAGCGCAGATTGCGCGGATTTCGCCGATTCAGACGCAGCAACAATTTTCAATCGACCAACAATGAAAAGGGGCGGCTCGATGAGCCGCCCCTTTCTTATCTGTGTAATCTGTGAAATCTGCGGTTAAACTTTTTTCTTTGTCGCCGATTCCTACTTGATTGCGAGCGCGTTCGGCGGCGAGCCCACTCCGCCCGGGATATTGAGCGGCGCCGACGTGAAAAAGAAATCGTACTGGCCGTCGGCGGCGCAATCCTCTGCGAGGGCTTCGAGATTCCACATCTCACCGATCGGCATCCCGAAGAACGCTAGCATGTGGAAATGCAGAAAATCTTCGCCTTCACCTTTCGGCAGGTTTTCCAGCGCGGGCGAATCCGACGCGACCGCCGCGATGTGATTGTTCCATAGCCATTCTGCGGTCCGCGCCGACCCTTCGATGCCCGGGACCACCGTCTCGCGCGCCAGTTCCTCCTTCAGTTCGTCGCTCGCCGACAGGTAGAACCGGGTCCATCCGATGCGAATCAAGAGCACGTCGCCGGTGCGCAGCGTGGTTCCCTGCGATTCGAGGGTCGCCTGCACATCTTCGAGCGGGATCGATTGCGGCGTCGTGAAATCGATCTCCATGCCGTTGTTCTCGTAGTAGAGCGCGACGTCGGCGAGCACGCCGCGGCCTGCGATTCCACGCCGGGCGAGGTTGTCGATGCCAAGCCGGGTGCCGCCTCGGCCGGTGATTTCATCGTCGGGAATGCCGTTATATGCACCGAACACGGGATGCTTGACGTGACAGAGCGCGTCCCATTGCGACGACGCCTGGGGATAGAAGTTATCGAGATAGTCGTCGAGGACGTAATCGGCGGCCGGGAAAATCTTGATGACGTGAACATGCCTGCCGCGGGTGAAGAGCGGCGGATCGGGGATGTTGATCGGCAGATTGAGCGCGAACACTTTGCCCGAACGAATCGAGGCCGCCGACTCGACCACGCGGCCCGGCGTCATCAGGTTGATCGTGCCGACTTCGTCGTCGTCGCCGAACACGCCCCACGAGGAACCGTCGGGCGCTCCCTCGCGCACCGGCAATTCGCTGTAACTCGGGATGCGCGGCTCGTGCGACGGGCGCGTCGCGAGCGCGGGCCGAATCGCGCGTTTGGGCCGTTCGGTAACCGGCGCGGGCGATTTTGCGGGCGGCTTGACCGCGATCCGCCGCGGCGCCGCTTTGGCCGCGATTGGCCGCTTGGCCGCTTTGAGCGCGGGCTTTTTCGATGCCTTTTTTGCGACCGGTTTTTTCGCGGCTTTGGGAGCAGCTTTACGCGCCTTTGGCGCCATCTTCTTCATTTTGCGCTTGGCCACCTGATCCGACCTCCATCATTCGTCTCGCTGTGATCGAATCTTCTCATAACAGGTCGCGCGTCAAGCGCAAGCCCTGACGGATGCGATCGCGCCGATTGATGATAGTTTGCGAAACACGCTTGTTACCCATTCTGGCCGATGTTACTGTACGGGATTGCTCCTTGCTCCGACGTGGGGCTTGAATCCAAAAGGAGGACTCACAGCGCATGAGGCGCTACGAAACTATTTTTATCCTTCGCCCTGACGCGGGCGACCCCCAAATCAAGGAAACCATCAAGCGCTACGAGGGAATCATCGTGGCCGGCGGCGGCGAGATGATCGAAACCGAAGAGTGGGGCTCGCGCGAACTCGCCTACCGCATCAAGGGCGAGCGGCGCGGCTACTACGTGCGGCTCGATTACGTATCGCCCGGTCCGGTGATGAACGAAGTCGAGCGCAATCTGAAGCTCTCCGACACGGTCCTGCGCTACCTTTCGGTGCTGGTGGACGACGACGCCGACGTCGCGAAGGTGCGCGAGGAACTCGAAGCGCGCAACCGGCGAATCGCCGAGGCCAGGGCCGCGCAGGAAGCGCGCGTGGCGGCCCTGACGGCGTCGCAACAGCAGCAGGAAAGAATCGAGGACGCGCCCGAAGAGATCATGGAAGCGGCCATCGATGAAATCGGCGGTCCGGAAGGTGACGGGCAACCGGATTGAGCTCGACGGCCCGATCGTGAGCTCGATCGACTTTTCCGTCACGCCGCGCGGCACCGCGGTGCTGCGCATGATCGTCGATTGCGGCGCGCCGGAAGAGGACTTGAAGCTTGCGGTGGTGCTGGCAGGCGAGCGCGCCAGCGTGCTGAGAACGATCCTGGCGCCGGGTCATAAAGTGAAAGTGCGCGGGAGACTGCGATCGGTCAAGGCCGGCGTGAAAGCGCTTCGCGTCGGCGGGACGTTCGAGGTTTTGGCCGAATCGATCGAGCCACTCGAGCACTAGCAATTGGAAATCTCGTAAAGCCGCGCTGCGTTGGGGCGGGCTCGTACAAAAGGATTGCAAATGGCTGACGAAGAGAGATCGGAAAGAGGCGGGGACCGACCCCGCACCGAGGGTGGCGGAGGACGCTACGGCGGACCGCGCCCGGATGATCGCGGTGAAGGCCGCGGCGGCGATAGCCGCGGCGGGATGCGCCGGCGTCCCGGCGGGCGGCGCAAAGTATGCCGCTTCTGCGCGGAAAAATCGCTCAAGGTCGATTACAAGGACGTCCGCACACTGGCCAGCTTCATCACCGAAGGCGGCAAAATCGTGCCGAGCCGCACCTCGGGCAACTGCGCCAAGCATCAACGGCAACTGGCGGTGGCGATCAAGCGCGCGCGGGTGATCGCGCTGCTGCCATTCTCGACGCTGGGAGTCTGAAGAATCGTCGCGTGACGCGCAAAGCTGTCATAGGGATGATTCGGGCGGCCGCGCTGGCGGGAGCATTCTTCCTCGCCGGCGGCGCGATTCCCGTGCTCGGCGGGATCGCGATGCTGTTCGCGCCGGCGCCGATCCTGATTTTCGCGGTGGGACGGCCGAGTCCGAATCTGCGCGCGATCATCGCGATGCTGCTGGCGGGCGCTTTCGTCGCGCTGCTGGCGGGTCCGATTGCCGGTATCGGGTACTTCGTCTCGTTCGGCCTCGCGACCGCGATCATGTGTTACATGCTCGAGCGCGGCAGCTCCTTCGAACGGATTGCGGGCGTCACGGCGGCTGCGATGGTCGCGGCGGTCGCAGCGGTCGCGCTGGCGTTCACCGGCGGCCCCGACGGCCTGATCAGGACGCTGCACGACGAACTCGCGCAGGGGATGGCTCGCGGGCAGGAGTTCTACAAATACTTCGGCGTCCAGCAGACGATCACCGCCGATACGCAGGCGAGCATCATCGCGACGACGATCCGGCTCAGCCCGGCGTTCCTGATCCTGCTCGCGGGATGCACCGCGCTGCTCAATCTGCGCGTTTTCTGGCGATGGGTCGGGCCGCAGCGGCTGCCCTACAGCCTGTTCGGCGATCTTTCGCGCTGGTCGGCGCCGGAATGGATGGTGTGGCTGCTGCTGGCGAGCGGGTTCGGATTGTTCATCCCGGTTAGCGGCGTGAGCGATCTGGCGCTCAGCGGCTTCATCGCGGTGGCGGCGATATATTTCTGCCAGGGGCTCGCGATCGTGGGCTTTTATTTTCATTCGCTGGCGGTGCCGGCGATCGTGCGGGCCATCATTTATTTCGTGGTATTCGCGCAGCCGGTCGTGGCCGGGGTTCTATGTATCGCCGGCATCTTCGACATGTGGATCGATTTCCGGCGGCTCAAGCCCCCCAGCCACGAAGCGGGCAACCTGGGCGATTTCTTCTAAGTGGAGATGGAAACGAGAGGCGATAGAAAATGAACCTGCAAGTCATACTCAACGAGGATCTTCCCAACCTGGGAAGGACCGGCGACGTGGTGAAGGTCCGCGCCGGGTACGCGCGCAACTATCTGCTGCCGCGCAAGCTCGCGGTCGAGGCGGATCAGAAGAATATCCGCGCCTTCGAGCATCAGAAGCGGATCGCGTCGCGGCGCCGCGAAGCCAAACGAACCGACGCGATGGCGATCAAGGCCAAAATCGAGGCGCTCGAAATCACCATCATGGCGCGCGCCGGCGAAGAGGGGAAACTGTTCGGCTCGGTCACCAACATCGACATCGAACGCGCCGTGCGCGAGAAGGGGGTTGATATCGAGCGGCGAAAAATCGTGCTGCCAGAGCCAATCAAGCAGCTTGGCGACTTCACCGTGCCGGTCAAGCTGGACGCGGAAGTCGAAGCGAACCTCAAAATAATCGTTGCGGCGCAGGCCGAATGAGGACTTGCCCGATATGATTAAACTCTACGACTACCTCATCTGCCCGTACGGCCAGAAGGTTCGCATCGCGCTGGCCGAGAAGGCCCTGTCATACGAACTGGTCACCGTCGATTTGCGCCTGAATGAGCATCGCAAGCCCGATTTCCTGCGGCTCAACCTGTTCGGCCGCGTGCCGGTGCTGGTCGACGACGATACCACCGTCTACGACTCGACCGTGATCAACGAGTATCTCGAGGACGAGTATCCGGAGCCGCCACTGTTTCCAGCGATCGGGATGAGCGCGATGCGCGCGCGGGCGCGCCTGCTCGAGGATTTCGCCGATTCGTCATTCACGCCGCAGGTGGGCCAGTTGATCGTCGAGGTTTCCAAGCCCGAGGCGGAGCGCGACCAGAATCGCGTCCAGCGGCTGCATCAGACGGTCGAGCGCGTGCTCGACTATCTTAATCACGAACTGCGCGGAAATAATTTCCTGGCGGGTGATTTCTCCGTCGCCGACATCGGATTCGCGCCGCGGATGCTGGTGCTTTCCGAGCTCGGGATCGACGTGGCGGCGAACAATCGGGCCAATATCGACGCATGGCTGAAGCGCTTGCTCGAGCGCGCGAGCATCAGGAACCTCGAGGGCGTCGCCGCGGAGGCTGTCGGCGGCGGATAGTCACGTAATTTTCGATATTGCTTTGTTCTGAAAGCTAACTCAGGCCGTCCGGCAATCCCGGGCGGCCTGCGCTGTTATGCGCGGACGAAAAGAGCTCCTGAGCGCTCGAAAATTTTTGATTTTCCCTCTGCCAACGCGTACCGCACCATCAAGCGGGTGAATCTTCGGCTTCGCGCCGGCTGAGACTGGGCGTACAGTCTAAGCGTCGATACCGCAGTCCAACGATTCTTGGGGGGATCATTCATGAAAAAGGCAGTAGCGAGTTTCCTTATGGTGGTGGTTTTGGTCATCGTGTTCTCGACCACGGGCGCCGCAGCCGATCCGACCAACACCAGCCTTGGTACCGGCGCACTCCTGGACAATCAAGGAGGTAGCGAAGTCACGGCGCTGGGATACAACGCGCTCTTCACCAATCTCGGCTCACGGAACACGGCGGTTGGCTCAAACGCTCTCTTCTCCAACAACGCCCCGACTCGCCCCGGGCACGACAACACCGCAACCGGCGCGTACGCCCTCTCCAACAACGCCAGCATGAGCAGCGCTACCGCATCGCGTGGCGGTAGCTACGACACGGCCGATGGGGTCTTTAGCCTCTTCAATAATATTGAGAGCAACAACACCGGCATTGGAGCTTACGCCCTTTACTGCAATACGTCCGGTGTCGGCAACACGGGTACCGGCTTTGGCTCGCTTGGTGGCAATGCCTCGAGCGGATGCAAGTATGGAATTCTTGCTCTGATGGGCAGTTACAACACCGCGGCTGGGTACCAGTCTCTTTTCAACAATCAGATAGGCCAGAGAAACACCGGCATAGGAGCAAGCGCGCTCCATGAGAACACTCGCGGGGGGTCTAACACCGCGCTCGGATCATCCGCGCTCTTCAACAACAATGGCTCCTCTAACACCGCCGTCGGATCGGGTTCGATGGCCGGCAACACGACAGGCCACGACAACACCGCTGCTGGAGTTAGTTCTCTCTCCTCCAATACTTCGGGAGCTTTCAACACCGCCGACGGAGTAGCCGCGTTGTTTAGCAATACGACCGGCGGCAACAATACCGCTTTGGGGGAAGCGAGCCTGGCTAGCAACACCAGCGGCTACAGCAACACTTCAGTCGGAATGCGCTCGCTGGCCGGCAACAGCACGGGCTTCGGAAATACTGCCTCAGGAGTCTCGGCGCTCGTTAACAACACCACCGGATACGCGGACAGCGCCGTCGGATTGCAAGCGCTCGCAAGCAACACAACCGGCTACTACAACACCGGCCTCGGGCAGAACTCCCTTTACAAGAACACCACGGGTCAGAACAACATTGGACTGGGTGTCAATGGCGGATTTAGTCTCACCACCGGCAACAACAACATCGATATCGGTAATCCAGGTATCGCGGCTGAGGCTAGCACTATCCGAGTAGGCATCCAGGGCAAGCAGACGGCGACCTACATCGCGGGCATCACTGGCAGCGCGGTGACCGGCAGCGACGTAGTCGTAAACGGCAGCGGCCGCCTAGGGGTAGTAGTGTCGTCGGCGCGCTACAAGCGCGACATTAGTGACATGGGAAACTCGACCGACGGCCTGATGAAGCTGCGTCCGGTTAGCTTCGTTTACAAAGGCGATCAGCAAGGTGTAAAGCAGTACGGCCTAGTCGCGGAAGAAGTCGAGCAGATTTATCCGGAGTTGGTGGTCCAGGATGACGATGGCAAGATCGAGTCGGTGCGCTATTCGATGCTCACCTCGATGCTTCTCAACGAACTCCAAAAGCAGCGGGCGGAAATGCTGGCAGAGAAGAAAGCGCACCAGCGGGAGATTGCTGAGTGGAAAGCCGATCGCGAGCGGGATTCAGCGAGTCGAATCGCCCTGGAAGAGCGGCTTGCGACGCTCGAGCGTTCGATGGCGTCGCTCAGCGGAGACCGCAAAGTGATGGCGGCCATTGGTAAATAGTCACTGCTTCCGAGACCCATCGTGCAACGAGAGATGCGCGCTTGTGATCCTCGGAAAATGCGCGCGCCGTCCGAAAGCTCGGACGGCGCGTGCGTCAAGTTATGGTCAGCGGATCTGAAAACGGCTCGCCTAAATTAAACGATCCGAGTGTGAATTAATAGCGGCTCTCCGCGTTGTCGCCGGCAGAATCGTCGTCGTCGCCGCGGGTCGGTCCGACGCCGGTGAGCCGGAACAGCAGCTTCGCGCCGAACAGTTTGTCGCCGATACGGCCCTGCGACTTGAGGAAGCCGCCGTGCCGCTTGCAATGCGGACACGAGAGCGAGGCGCTCAAGAGTCCAGCATTCTCGGGCGTAATTCTGAGATCGAACTTAAAGCCGCAGCCCGGATTCTGGCATATGGTACGATAAACAACGCCCGGCGCGCTGGTAGCCTTGGATTCGTTTTTGTTGCTGACCGCTGTTTGCATTTTTCTTACCTCTCTTCCTGGAGGTCGTTTAAAATCGGCCGGTATGGCCGATGCTATCACGAAAGACGAAAACGCTTGGCAAAAGATTCAAGCAATTGACGTGCCTCGCAGTACAAAAAATTCATGATTGCGAAAATCCAGCGGTTTCGCGGAGAATTGATGAGGTCGCTGACCGGAATTCGTCTCAGAGAGCGTCCCAAAAACGCTGACTCGTGCAATTTTTGCAACGAATTGGTCACTCTCTCGACCCGGAAAAGTTGCCAGCACAAGCGATTTGTCGAACGCAACTTTAACCGCGCGCCGCGGCTGTACTTAGCTGGTGGCTTTCCGATAAACCAGATACACGGCTTGGCGCGCACCGATTGGGGACTTTTTTACCGCGATGAGAACGCTGGCGTTAGTGATGGCGGGGGGGCAGGGGACGCGCCTGCATCCTTTGACCCGCGACCGCGCCAAGCCCGCGGTTCCGTTCGGCGGCAAATACCGCATTATCGATTTCGTCCTCTCGAACCTGGTCAATTCCGGCATCTACGCGATCTACGTCCTGGTGCAATGGCGCTCTCAATCCCTGATCGAGCACCTCAAGGACGGATGGCAGTTCGGCGGGATGCTGCCCGACCATTTCGTGATTCCGGTTCCTGCTCAGATGCGGATGGGCGAGACCTGGTATCAGGGGACGGCCGACGCGATTTTCCAGAATCTCAATTTGATCGACGATACCAAGCCCGACCTGGTGGCGGTCTTCGGCGCCGACCATATCTACCGGATGGACATCCAGCAGATGGTCGAGTTCCACCTGGACAGGAAGGCGGCGGTGACTGTGGCGACGTTGCCGGTTCCGATCGAGGAGTCGAATCAGTTCGGCATTTTGGATGTGGATTCGGGGCTGCGCGTATCCGGCTTCGAGGAAAAGCCCGAGCATCCGAACCATATGGCCGGCGCGCCCGGACGAGTGCTCGCCTCGATGGGCAATTACCTGTTCAACCCCGAGGTGCTGCGCGAGGCGCTGATCGAGGATTCGATCAAGGAAAACAGTCATCACGATTTCGGGCGCGATCTGATCCCGAACCTAATCAATCGGGTGCCGGTCTATGCCTACAACTTCATGACCAATCGCATCCGCGGCGACTCGGAAGTGAATCTCAGCTACTGGCGCGACGTCGGCACGCTCGAAGCCTACTACGAAGCGAACATGGATCTGCGCGACGCCCGGCCGCATCTGAACCTGTACAACCCGTACTGGCCGCTGCGGACGGCATACTTCGATCAGCCGCCGGCGAAATTTGTCTTCGACGAGAACGGGCGGCGCGGTCTCGCGCTGCACTCGGTGATTTCCGAAGGATGCATCGTGTCGGGCGGCGCGGTGCGCAATTCGGTGTTGGGACGCTCGGTGTTCGTACATTCGTACAGCCTGGTGGAAGATTCGGTGATCATGGACTATGCGGAGATCGGGCGTCATGCGAGAATCCGGCGCGCGATCGTGGACAAGAACGTCTATGTTCCGGAGGGCGAGGAGATCGGCTATGACCTCGAACGCGATCGGCAGCGGTTCTTCGTTACCGACTCGGGATTGGTGGTTATTCCCAAAGGGCCCAAGCGCGAACGGTCGGTGCTGTAATCGGCCGGTTTTGCCTTTCTGAAAGCAATGCCATCCGCATTATCCTCTCGCGAGCAGACTCGTATCGATCGAACCGATCGCTCCGAGCCTGCGATCGACCCGGTAAAGAATCCGAACCTTGCGCCGGCGGACGACGCACCGCCATTTCCGCTGAATCGCGGGGTCGGCGAGAGCCAGCAGTTCCCGCTGGGTTTCAAGGATCGGATGATCTATCGGCTGCTGCTCGGCGCGCTCCACGCTTTCAGCCTGCTGCCGGATTTCGTGCTGTATCCGTTGGGCGTCGGCTGCGCGCTGCTATTCTATCGATTCGACGGGCGGCACGTGAAAATCGGGCTCAAGAATCTCGAGATCGCTTTTCCGGAGCGCAGCGAGGCGGAACGTCGGCGCATCCTGCGCGCCTCCTACATGAATCTCGGCAGGACTGCGGCCGAGTACGTGCGGATGGGCGGCTTCTTCTATCGCCGCCTGAAGGATCGGGTTGGTTACAGCCGCACGGATATCTGGAAGGCGCTGCAGCCGAAGTATCAAGGGATTGGCGCGCTCATCCTGACGGCGCATTTCGGGAACTTCGAGTTGCTGCCGGCCGGACACGCGCTGCACGGTTATCAGATCAGCCTGGTGCATCACACGCAGCGATTTCTGGCGGGCGACGCGCTGATGACGTTCATCCGCGAGCGTATCGGCGTCAAGATCATTCGCAAGCATAAGGCGGCGCGCGAGATGCTGCGCACGCTCAAACACGGCGACCTGATCGGAATTCCCTTCGACCAGAACGCCAAGCGCTCGGAGGCAATCTGGGTGCCATTTTTCGGCGAGATGGCGGCGACGCCGGGTGGATTTGACCGACTGGCGATGATGGCGGGTTGTCCGGTGGTGCCGGCGTTCATCGTTCGACAGCCCGACGGGCGGAGCCATGTGATCGAAGTGCAGGAAGAAATCGAGCAGCAGCGAACGGGCGACAAGGACGCCGACGCGCTCGCGAACACGGCGCGGTATCAATTGGCGATCGAGGCGATGGTGCGAAAATATCCGGAGCAGTGGCTGTGGACGCATCGGCGCTATCGCACGCGTCCGGTCCGCGGCAGCAAATCAATCTACGATTGATCGAGCCACACCTGATCTTCGGGGGCTAAATCGCCCGTAACAAGGGCATTTTTTTCACGCTTGTGACTGGGGGAATCTAGCAGGGTCCTCTCTGATTTCGATCCCGTGCAAGTTCGTGATCGATATGAAATTGCGTTGATAGTCCCAAGCCAAATCGTCTTTTCTCAACCCCCGTTTCAGATATTCCACAACAGAAAGCGGATCTTTGACGTAAGCATTTGCTTTTCGATCCAAGCTCTGGCCTCTCGAGCCGGGTCTGTCCGGTGGTGCCACCAGCAATCTTACATGGTCAGATTTCAGTATGATGCCTTGAAAATAATCCGGCCTTCGATTCATTTCACCTGACCAAACGATCTCTTGTTCATCTGCTACAGTGCGTGACTGCGCAATTCCTCTATCGCTATTGTCGGTTCGATCCGATAGCGTCTCGTCTTTCAACGGGACCGCTTTTTCGTCCCAACTGGATAGGGTATCCGATGGCGAAGTTCTAGTTAGATCGTTTGCTAAACAATTTCGCGGCCAAATTTCCAAGGCGCGTTTAAACAGAATCTCGCCTCGTGTAACAAGGTCTATTTCGCGCCACTGTGAATATGCTCGGTTTCGCAAGAAGGCGTTTAGCCGAAGGTCGCTGTGCTCGACTATCGCCCGCGCTTTGTCAGAAAAAGGTCCATCACTCACCGATGAGTTAAGCGGTCCAGTCAACAACGTTAGGTTGCCAACTGTATGAATCATTTGTTTTCTGAGACGTTTTAGCTCCGCGAATTCCAAGTCCGATTCGAGATCTCCGGATAGCGGATAGTTTGGATTGTCGCCCTCGGCAGCGGACTGCGGCATAAGGTGCTCCACTGTGAGACCGATGGGTGTCGGAATCGCTTCGGTCTTCGTCGTACGCAGTGATTCATTCACAGCGCGGAGGATCATCGCGACTCGATCGACGCGACTCTTTACGTACAGAGGATTCTGCATCCATCCCACGTGGAATTCTTCGTCGGTAGGCCATTTCGACGTCGGCTCGGCCGACCTGAGCAATTCGTTTCTAACGGCCGCAGCGGTATTTCCATTTTCTTGAATTGATTTTTTGATAGTTCTCAGTAGACCGAGAAAAAAATGGTTGTAGTTCTTCGCTGTCAGTTGGCAGACGAAGCGATGTATTAGGAACGATTCAAGATCCTGGACTATTTGATTGCGATCTTGCGTCGTTAGCTTTGTCGACGGCGCGTCCAGCAGGAGCAACAGGATCGGATACACCGTGCTCGTGTCCAGAGAACGAAGTCTCTCTGCAAATAAGATCAATCGAGCTGTGCCTGAGGGTGTGAGCAACTGGCTAAAATGCTCGCTCACAACCTGGAGACTCGCTAGATACTCCTCAATTGACAATCCTGACTGGCGATACCAACTGCGAAACTCCCGAAATAAGCGGCCGATGTTTAGCTCGCTTTCTGTTCGCATGGTGAGATCATGAAACATGAAGAGATCGATTCTAGCAGGCTGCGGAAAAATGCCGAACAGTCACGAGTTTTTCTGTGCTGATGAGTTGGGGTCGCTACTTGGTTAAGGGTTTGGAGGTCGAAAGTGGCTCATCCGCTGCTGCTGGTG
>NZ_JAUSKL010000123.1 GCF_030646925.1 Candidatus Binatus sp.
GTGATCCGCGAGCCGTGCCTGAATCGCACTTCATGGGCTTTGTAAGAGATCCCGGAACTACCCTCGAAGTCGTATTCGAGAGCTTCCACGGCGGCGCCATAGCTCGCGCACCACGGCCTGATCCCTTCCTCCATCGCTTCGAGTGCCTGCCGCTCTCCACGCGAGAGGATGATCCAGCGCGCCTTCTCGCCGCGGGATTCATGGCGCAGGACGTCTTCAACCACCTCAAGCGCGGCCATGTACTTGGTCTTGCCACATTGCCGCGCGACCATCGCGATCTTGAAGCGCGATTCGTCCGCGAGCCACTTGCGCTGGTAGGGCAAGAGATAGACAAGCGGCTCGCTCTGGCCTTCGCGTCGACCATCACCTGGACGCCAAATCCCTTTACTTCGACGCAATTTGCGGCGTGGCAGAAAGGTGCTGAACTTAGGGCGCGCGCGTTTCATGATTGGTAACCGTCCCGCCGCACGGCAACCGGGGTCGCACACTCTGTGTCGATTCCAGTGCAATCTGTTTTCAATCTGAAATCCTCCCTCGGACCATAACTGTCGACGGAGTGTATTTTACCAGCGATCGGGGTCTTGTCTACGGAAGATTAATATTTTAGTGTTGTACCATATGTCTCTGTTAAAACGCTCAACAATCGTAGTGACACAACGGGAACCGAGCGAAATCCTTCAGGAGGCGATAGCGGGCTTTAGCCAAGCCACGCGGCGGGTCGGAAGCGATGACCGCAAGCGTCTGAGTTGGCTGCTTGAGTTTGTCTATCTGTCAGAGGAGAAGCTGGCCGAACTTTCTGAAAGCGAAAAGGCGCAGTTGTGTTTCGATCTGGCCTACTTTGCCAACATTTCTGGGCAATGGGAACTTCCGCCGCTTGAAGAGATCG
This sequence comes from Candidatus Binatus sp., assembly GCF_030646925.1. NCBI lineage: Bacteria > Candidatus Binatota > Binatia (SeqCode) > Binatales (SeqCode) > Binataceae (SeqCode) > Binatus (SeqCode) > Binatus sp. (SeqCode). Next base: position 887 of record NZ_JAUSKL010000123.1, read on the forward strand.
CAAGCCTGGCGAGCGAAATTAGAAATGGGATCGATCGCCTGCGGCGCACGCGCCGCTGGGTCATTGAGCTTCCAAAGGATTCTATAATTGAACGTATAATTGAGCCTCGACCCAAGCGGCGTGCGGGGCATATCAGGCTCGACGGATACCACTCATTCTACGGCAGCGACGACTTCAGGACCTCCTTCCTGCTATGCGCAGCCGACACGGCTGAAGCCGAGGGAACGCGAATCAGAGTGTGCGCACAAAAAGACTGCGGGCGCATGTTCGCCCGACATCGACGCGCCAGGTATTGCAGCTCACGTTGCTCGCAGAAGGAACGGGACCTTCGCTTCAGAAAGCGTTTCACCAAAACCGAACGCAGGGAACGCCGGCAACGCTACTACAAGAATCGGATGGCCAAACTTCACGGCCCGGCCGTGGCAAGTAAGGTCAAACCTAGGCCGGTCAAACCAACCCCCCGCAAGTGAAGCTGGTCCCGTCGCAAGGAGCCAACGCAGGTTGAAGACTGCGCGCAATTGTCCAGGCGAGAACCTGGTTGGCCCTTCGAGACGGTTGCTCCTCGGTGTGCAGGTGGGTTGCTCAGACGGCTCGATAGCGTCGCTGTCCGGCGCCCACCTCCCTCCGAGTGGCTGCGCCGAAACGACGCTGATCTGCCTCCCATCCAACTTTCCCTGTTCCGGGGTTCTTGCTTCTCTGATACCCGCGCTTTTGCTGCCTGATCCGTGCAACGAAATTCCCTGTTTAACGATTTAGGGAATTCGAACTGCAAGTGCCTGATTTCAGTGGGTTTCTGAAAAGCCGACCGTTAGATTCGGACCAAAAGTCGCGAAAATTCCCAGTATTTCGCGCCTATCAGGGAATTTTCGGGCGGAGAGCAGTTCGCAGCTGACTGCGTCATCCGCCACCGAGTCTTCACATTCAGAGATTCTCCGCGAAATTCGCTAAAGATCGCCGCATTTCGGGCCAATTTGCACTTCCTGCGGCACCAGAGAAAGGCGAGTTCGAGCCACATCGTGAGGATTTCGGCGTTTCGTCTCTGATGCGAATTTCGCTGGTGCCGCGAGAAACGCGGCACAAATCTTCGCAGCAATGCTTCACCCACGAACTGATCATCACCGGCCGTTGATGATGGCTCGTTGCCTTCGGGCAAAACTCTTCGCCGGAGGCGTGAATCTATGCTAAGTGGGGCGAAGATGCCTTCTCCAAAGAAGAGAGTCCCGTTCTGTCCATGCGCTAAATGCAATAGCTTCTACCCATCAGAATTTAGGCCGACTGAAAAACTTCCAGGCAGAGAATTGCTCCCCTCGTTGAGCTCGGGCGAGAAACGCGTAATTTGCGCGCACTGCCAATGCGTGTGGTACCAATCGGCAGTCCAGTGGGGCGTTTCTGCCAAGCTTGTCGGCAGGATGGACGGCGTCAGGTTCATCCCGCTCAGAGCGAACGACAGGCTGTAACAACAATAGGATCGTCGGAGAATGTCGACAGCTTTTGCTCTTTATACCATCGGCTACGAAGGATCGTCGATCAGCGACGTCGTGGAGCGATTGAAGGAAGCGCGAATCCAAATTGTTGTGGATGTTCGCGAGCTTCCGCTTTCGAGGAAGCCAGGATTTTCAAAGAACTCGATGTCGACCATTTTGAGGGCTGCCGGAATCGATTACGTTCATGTGCGCCCTTTGGGCTGTCCGAAATCGATTCGTGCGCGATACAAAGTAGACTCGAACTGGCGTTCCTACTGCCGAGATTTCGAAACTCACTTGCAAAAACAAACGCCGGCAACGCTGACGCTGGCCGAATTGTCAAGGAAGAGACGCGCTTGTCTGGTTTGCTTTGAAAGGGATTTCACCCGCTGTCATCGGAGCATTGTCGCCGAGCGTATTGCGGCATTTGTGGGCGGCCAAGTCGTTCACCTTATTCCTGGAAAAGATGGCCTTGGAGTCCCGAAGCGCTTTGCCGCGGGGGGTATAGCAAGCTTACGATCAGCCACTGATCGGGAAACCGGTGTATCGTACCCATTAGAAATTTGAAGTCTGTCGCGGGAAGATCGTGCTCCATCTTTTGCCTGAAGGGTTGCTCCCAAGCGGCTCCGTGGCGGATGTAGACGTTCCAGAATAGCGCACCCGCCTCCCAATCTACGATTTTGTGCACCCATGTTTGGCCGCCGGAGCGATATTCGTAGTGGAACTCGTAAGGGAGCTTCTTCAGAAGTTGGAGGTGCCGGGCATCTCCGCTGGAATTATTCGAGATGAACGCGTCTAGTGCGCGATGCGTTAACGGTCCACTTTCGCGTCTAGTTGATTGAGGCGTTGGGTATAGGCGAGTGCTTTTGATTGGTCGCCCGCCTCATTCCACCAATCGACGAGCGCAGCGAGGGTATCGCGATCATATGGATGAGCTTTGATACTGCCTTCGAGGATGTTGATTGAGTCTTTGGTACGGCCAGTGTCATGCAACGCCACCGCGTAAACGAATGCATATCGGGCGCTTGCGGGATCGGAATGAGCGGCGGCGCCGAGTAACTCGAGCGCTTTCATGTTTTGCTTCTGACGAACCATCAGAAGGCCGAGCGAGTGAAGCAACGATGCATCGTGCGGCGAACGTTGCAAAGCAGCGGTGAGGACTGCCTCGCCGTCGGCTTCCCGGCCGCTTTCGCGATAGAGGTCTGCAAGATTAACCGCCGCAGGCGCGAAGCTGGGATCTATCGAAACCGCTGTCTTGAGCTCGGCCTCAGCGCGGTCGATTTTACCTTTCCTTGCGAATAGCAAAGCGAGATTCAGATGAGCCTCGGGCCGGTCAGCATTGAATTCCTGCGCTGCGATATATTCATTGGTAGCATGCTCAAAAGCAGTTGAAAGGTCGGAAGGAAATTCGCCAGAGGTTCTTCCGGCGAGAACTTCCGCGGCTTCGATTCGAATGCCACGGACGAGATCACTCAAAAGCGATGCTGGAACCTGCATATTCGCCTGAAGGTCAGAAGACGACAGGGCCCTCGTGGAGGCGCGCCTGACGAGCGGCGAGGTGTCTCTGGATCCATCATTCACTGCGCGATTGCCTGGAGAGGGTGCAAAGGAAGTCAGCAACGTTAAGGCGGTGGCCCGCGCGATTGCGCGAAGCGATGGAGGAAGGGATCAGGCCGTGGTGCGCGAGCTATGGCGCCGCCGTGGAAGCTCTCGAATACGACTTCGAGGGTAGTTCCGGGATCTCTTACAAAGCCCATGAAGTGCGATTCAGGCACGGCTCGCGGATCAC